>JBEPXF010000305.1:0-3852 GCA_041642075.1 Fodinibius sp. | reverse complement strand
TGAGTCTGGCCGGTCTTTATAGAATTGAAAAGGGAGAACATGCAGTTGGTTCTGACTCAACTAATGATATTATTCTTCCTGAGCGGGGAGCTCCATATATCGGAACGATTATACGAAAAGAGGACTCCCTTACTTTTTTTGCGGATCCTAATGCAACTGTAACTTCAGATGGGAAAAATATCTCGGAAGTTGATCTGCACGTCAAAGGAGAAGATACTCCAACTAAAATTAGGCATAATGATTTTCTCTGGTACATTATCGAAAGACGAGGTGATTATTACCTGAGGCTTAAAGATACGAACCATCCCAATTTTTCAGTCTTCGACGGTATTGAACGCTTCCCAGTTGATCAAAAATGGAATATAAAAGCGGCCTTTAAACGCTTTGAGTCGCCCAGAACTATCACTATTCCCGATATACTCGGTGAAAGCTATGAGGATTCCCTCTATGGAACCCTTCATTTTACCATAGAAGACCAACAACACCAGTTGTCGCCATTAGGACATCCGGATGATGATGAACAACTCTTTATCATTTTGGGCGACGAAACTAACGGAAAATCAACCTACAGCGGTGGACGATATCTTTATATAGATACGCCCAATAAAAATAACATCACCTATATCGACTTTAATAAAGCTTATAATCCCCCTTGTGTATTTACAGACTATGCCACCTGTCCTCTCCCTCCCCTACAAAACAAGCTGCCAGTAGCCATTACGGCCGGAGAAAAAATGTATGATAATGCAATAGAATAAGCTTATAATATTCTGGGCATTATCTTGGATAAGATTTCTCAACCATTAAGTGATCAAATAGAAATTTCTTTCGAGATCTTAAAATCCGCTAAACGACTATAACGTAATTCATGACCTATCTTTCTACGGAAAACCTTTCTAAAAATTATGGCCCTAAAGTACTCTTTGAGGGACTTTCTTTTGGTCTTTCCGAAGGAGACAAAACGGCTCTTGTTGCTGAGAACGGGACTGGAAAATCTACCCTTTTGAAAATTCTGGCAGGCAAGGAGCAGCCCGACGGTGGAAAAGTAATGATTCAAAATGATATACGAATCGGATTTCTGGAGCAGGATCCGGACCTGGATGAAAATTTGACCATCAGGGAATTCATTGCTCAAAATGACAATAAAACCGTTGAAATTATAGAGCAATATCATCGGGCGGCTGAACTGCAAGCTGAAAATTATAACGAAGAAAACAGGAAAGCCTTTGAACGTGCTTCCTCGGCCATGGATACTGCCGGAGCCTGGGATTATGAACAGCGCATGGAAAAAATTCTAAGTAAACTAAATATCCATAATCTGGATCAATCCATCGACACCCTTTCCGGTGGAGAACGCAAACGAGTAGCTTTAGCCTTTGTACTGCTGGATAATCCAGATCTGCTTATCCTTGATGAGCCCACAAACCACCTGGATATTGCCATGATTGAGTGGTTAGAAGATTATCTCATCAGTACCAATAGAACACTTTTGATGGTTACCCACGACCGATACTTCTTGGATCGTATTTGCGATCATATCCTTGAACTGGAAGGAGGCAAACTCTACCATCATAAAGGCAACTATCAATATTTTCTGGAGAAGCGTTCAGAACGACAGGAAATAGAACGTAAGGAAGCCCATAAAGCACAGCAGCTGTTTAAAAAAGAGCTTGAATGGATGCGGCGCTCTCCCAAAGCACGGACCACCAAATCCAAATCCCGTATTGATGATTTCCAGGAACTAAAGGATAAAACCGACGCCGGACCCAAAGATCCGGAGCTCCGACTGAGTATTGACATGCCCCGGCTGGGAGGCAAAATCCTGGAACTCAAAAATGTCTCCAAAAAATTTGATGATGATATCATACTGGATAGCTTCTATTACACTTTTGAAGAGGGAGAACGTATAGGAATCATTGGTGAAAACGGTGCTGGCAAAAGTACATTACTGGATATAATTACCGGCAAAGAACCAGCAGATTCCGGAAAAATACGACCTGGTAAGACTGTGGTATTTGGTCATTATGAACAACAGGGACTGGATTTTGATGAAAATGAGAGGGTCATCGATATCATTCAGAACGAGGCTAAAATTATTAAACTGGCCAATGGCAAGAAAATTACCGCCTCCCGTTTTCTTGAACACTTTATGTTCACCTCAGAAATGCAGTATACTCATGTTCGCAAGCTTAGTGGCGGTGAAAAACGTCGACTGGCACTGATGTTAGTACTTATTCAAAACCCAAACTTCCTTATCCTGGATGAGCCTACTAACGATCTTGATTTACTGACCTTGAATAAGTTAGAGGAGTTTCTCCTGGATTTCGAGGGATGCCTGATCATCGTCTCGCACGATCGCTTTTTCATGGATAAATTAGTAGACCACTATTTTATTTTTGAAGGTGAAGGACAAATCAGTGACCACCACGGCACATACGAAGAGTACAGGGAACAGGTTTTGGAAGAACAAGCATCCTCTTCATCCTCCCCTGAGCAAAAGCAAAAAACAAATTCCTCAACCCAAAGCCGTTCTTCTTCATCCTCCGACGAAAAAAAGCTCAGCTATAACGAGCGCCGGGAGTATAACAAACTGGAAGAAAGCATTGCAAAGCTTGAGGAGCAAAAGGATGCTCTCGAAGCTGAAATAAGCAGTGGTAACCTCAATCACGAAGAACTCCAGGAGAAATCGAAGCAATACGAAAAAGTCAACGCCAAAATAGAAAAGAAAACCACCCGCTGGTTTGAATTAGCTGAACGTGTTTGACAGATACTTTTAGCACAAATATGCTATTTAAAAACTGGTATTTGTCTGTTCTTATTGAAGTGAATCGCAATGAGAACGGCATATTATGAAAAACCAGTTAACTCACCTTTTAAAAATACTGTTCATTACTACTGTTACCGTTTTACTCTCTGGCTGCTCCCATGGACTTCTTATCCTTGAAGGAGAAAGAAGTGGAGTAGCCGTAGAGAAGCATGAGCGGAGATCTGATCATCGTAAAGGAGTTGGAAAAGTACCGCCCGGACATATGCCTCCTCCCGGAAGCTGCCGGATCTGGTATCACAACACCCCGCCCGGCCAGCAACCACCACCGGGGGACTGCTATACCCTTTCCCGCAACGTACCGCCGGGTGCCTGGCTGATTCGGGGATAGATTAGTTTTTATAATTAGTTTAAGTAGTATCTATAACAGATTGTATATAAATCACTTATAGCTTTCGAAAAGTCCAACATGTGAACTTGAGATAGATTATATTAGCGTTACTATATATCAATAGCCCTGGAATACATCCCGGGCTATTGATATTTTTTTTGGAAAGATTTACTACTCACACGCAGGGCAAATCCTTCGGAGCATGGGGTCTGTGGGACACGAATCGGCGTCGGCTTCGAGCGCTTCATCCACTACCTCATCACCGAATTTTTTTCGGGCTTTGGCCTCCAGTTCGGCTTTGTTTTCCGCTTCTACAGGGCCGGACTTTTTAGATGAATTCCCATCCCCGTTCGCGGCAGAAGCGGCGCCCCCGCCTCCGAACCCTTTGCGCGAACCCCTCTTGTTTACTTTTTCGGTGTACTTCTCCCCTTTTATCACCTTGTCAATGAAGCAGTAATAGGTAGACTTTAGCTTCTTCTCCCAGGCATAGAGATAAATATCCTCCATGTTGTCACGCAAGCTCTCATCAATGTACAGCGATTTGGATACGGCCTGGTCGATGGATTCCTGGAAAGCCGCCGCAATATCGATCTGCCGCTTGGGATGGATCTCATAGGCGGTCTTATACAGCTCTTTGTCGATGACGCCATCCAGCTCGTCGATATACTGCACCGATCCGTTCTGGGCCTTGATGGTA
>JBEPXF010000304.1:0-3855 GCA_041642075.1 Fodinibius sp. | reverse complement strand
ATCGGCTGGGAGGACCAGGTCAATGATGACATCAGTTATAACATGCAGCTGATGCTGTCCGATAATAAAACGGTTATTACGGAGTATCATAATCCGGAAAAAGTTATCAGCAGCTATTATGAAGGCCAGGAATTAGGTGAAATATGGGGATTCGAGGCCGACAAGCTTTTCCAATCGCAATCTGAGGTTGAAGAGTATACCTCCGAAGTCGATCTTTCCTTTTTCGGAACCGACTGGCAGGCGGGCAACGTGAAATACAAAGATCTGAATGGCGATGGCAGCGTAGATATCGGGGATAATACGGTGGACAATCCCGGGGATCGAAAGATTATCGGCAACAGTAATCCCCGCTACCGGTTTTCCATTCAATCGGGACTTTCATGGAAAAATGTTGATGTTAATATGTTGTGGCAGGGCGTCGGCAAGAGAGATTACTGGCCCGATAATTACGGCACTCTCTTCTGGGGCTGGAATAGCCGGGGCCATTCCATCGTAACTGAGCCAACATTGGATTATTGGAGTGAAGATAATCCCGATGCTTATCTGCCGATATCGTTAGAATCGGGAGGAAGATCTGGATTTGGTAAAGACCGTCGACCTTCCACAAGATATCTGCAGAGTTCTTCCTACATCAGGCTTAAGAGTTTGAATATCGGTTATACGCTGCCGGTGTCGTTTGTTCAAAAGCTGAACATAAAGAATATGAGAGTGTATTTGAATGGAGAAAATCTTCTCACCTTTACCAGCCTGTGGGAGAACTTCGATCCGGAGCTGGTTCATGTTACGTCAGGTAATCGCATAGGCCAGGGCAGAGCTTATCCCTTAGCCCAGGTTTATGGGTTCGGTATTGATATCTCTTTTTAAATCTGAAAAATTTAAAACACAACGTTATGGGACGTACTATTATAATTTTCTTGATGTCAAATTTGATCTTGGGTTGCACGGACGTATTGGATAAAGGCCCACTGGATGAGGTGACAGAACAAACCTACTGGACTTCTGCCGCTGACCTGCAGCTGAATGTCTATCAATTTTATCCGGAATTAAGAGGAACGATAAACTACCCCGACCTGGATGTCCATACGGATAATCTTCAGCCGATATCGCCCAGCGGAGTATTGAGTGGAACACGTTCGATACCTGAATCGGGCGGTGGATGGGGTTGGAATAATATCCGTGAAATTAATTATTTCCTGGAAAATGCACCCCAGGTAACTCAGGGATCACAAGATGAATTGGACCAGTATCTCGGGGAGGGATACTTCTTCAGAGCCTGGTTTTATTTTCAGAAAGTAAAGCGGTTTGGAGCGGTACCATGGTATGAGGAGGTGTTGAATATTGATTCAGAGGGATTATTTGCTGAAAGACAACCCCGAAATGTGATCGTCGATCATATCATCGAGGATCTGGACAGGGCTATTGATCTGCTGCAAAACAAGAGCCAGGTGGGTATCAACCGGGTAAACCGGGAAGCTGCCCTGGCTTTTAAATCAAGAGTTGCTCTCTACGAGGGCACCTGGGAAAAATATCACGCGGGGACCGTATTCGGAGCCGAGGGATCAAATGGACAAGAATATATTCAGATAGCGGCCGAGGCTTCCGAACAGTTAATCGATGAGGGCAATCTTTCGCTTTATTCAACGGACAATCCCGGGGAAGATTACTGGCGGCTGTTCAATCACAGCGATCTGACAGGCAACCCGGAAGCCATACTGGTGGAATCCGTTGATCCTGAAGTGGATCTTGGAACATGGATATGGACGTATCTCAATGGCGAACGCGGGGATGGTACGGGTATTACCAAACAGTTGGTTGAATCATATTTGGCCACAGACGGGCGCCCGATTAGCGTCAGCGATGAATACCAGGGCGATACAACCCTTGAAGAGACTGTAACCAACAGAGATCCCCGGCTAAAGCAAACCATGTGGGTACCGGGACAAATACAGATAAATAACCAACCGGATCCGTTGATATTTGATTATCCGGCTTTACACAAGGGGGGTAGTGATATGTCTACGACCGGTTATATGATTCGCAAAGGATCAACACCGGATCCCCAGCAAAACCAGGGATCTTCAAGCTCAAGATATGGCGAAATTGACGGTATGGTATTTCGTTATGCGGAAGTCCTCCTGAATTTTGCGGAAGCAAAAGCTGAACTGGGAACGCTGACACAAGCCGATCTTGATAAATCCATCAACGTAATCCGAGAACGGGTTGACATGCCGTCTCTGGATATCAATGTGGGCTATACGGATCCCAACTGGAATTTTCCTGAACTGAGTCCCCTCATGAATGAAATCAGGAGAGAGCGGCGTATAGAGCTGGCTCTTGAAGGGTTCCGCTATGATGACCTGATGCGGTGGGCTGCAGCTGACGAGGTCATTCAAGGCGCAAGATGGAAAGGCGCCAAATTTGTGGAGGGCGAATCGTTCCCGGAAATCGAGGACCAGATCAGCGGTATCCCGGTTGATGAAAATAACTATATAGATCGATACCAAAACAGTATGTCCGGTTTTGGATTCGATGAAAGCCGTGATTATCTATTTCCCATACCCACCAATGAAATATCACTCAACGACAATTTAACCCAGAATCCCGGATGGTAGGATTAAAGCATTCGACCGGGCACTCTTGCCCGGTCGGGAGTGATATCTAGAGATTTCCGTAGGAAAGCGTTGGATCAATAAATAAAAAAAATGACTATATTCTTTACCCTGAAAATACCAACTGGAAGGTTTTTAAGACTGATCGTATTTGCCGGGAAGATGCTTCAGATCATTGTGCTATTTTCGCTGTATTAGGATTTAAAAAAACAAGTAAATTTTGAAAAGAGTTGTGCCCATGAAATATATATCCGTCTTCATCTATTTAGTTATAGCCTTATCGTCAAATGCCTCCGCCCAGGAGCATGACAAGCCCAATGTACTGTTTATCATCTCCGATGACCTGACGGCCACGGCAGTCTCCTCCTACGGGAATAAGTTTGATATTACCCCCAATATCGACCGGCTGGCCTCGGAGGGCGTTCGCTTTACGCGCGCCTATTCCCAGTTCCCGGTCTGTGGCCCTTCCCGCGCGTCGCTGATGTTCGGCTATTATCCTGATGCGACCACCACCTACGGCTATGTGAGCGGACGGGAAAATGTGGGCCCCGATAGAAAGTCCTGGTCTCAGCTGTTCAAAGACAACGGTTATTATACCGCACGCGTCAGCAAGATCTATCATATGGGAGTACCGGGCGATATCGAGAAGGGATCCGACGGCACCGACGATCCGGCCTCCTGGACCGAGCGCTATAACAGTCCCGGGCCGGAGTGGAAGGCCGAGGGGGAAGCGGAACTGGTGCAGAATAACCCGTACGGGGAGAAACCCCGGCAGGGAGGCAATGTGATGACCGTCGTCAAGGCGGATAAAGGTGATGCCGCCCATTCGGATGGCAAAACCGCCGAAAAAGCCTCTGAGTTAATCCGCAAGCACAAGGATGAACCGTTTTTTCTCGGGGTGGGGTTCGTCCGCCCGCACGTACCGTTTGTGGCGCCCAGGGAATATTTTGAGTCCTATCCCTACCGGCAGATGGTGCTGCCGCCCAAAGTGCAGGGGGACTGGGATGATATCCCGGAGCGGGGGATCAACTACGTGACCAGCGTCAATGCCCGCATGTCGGAGGAGCAGGAAAAAAAGGCCGTGTCTGGCTACTACGCCTCGGTGGCCTATATGGACGCGCAGGTGGGTAAAGTGCTGCAGACGCTCGAAGAGGAGGGACTGGAGGATAATACCATTGTGATCTTTACCTCCGACCACGGCTTTCACCTGGGCGAGCACCGGTTCTGGATGAAAGTCAGCCTTCAT
>JBEPXF010000303.1:0-3858 GCA_041642075.1 Fodinibius sp. | reverse complement strand
AGTTCTTTGATATTGTGCCCATATCTTTATCCCCACGGCCGGAACAATTTAATACCACAATTTCATCTTTAGAAGTTTGTGGCATCAACTCATCCAGGTAAGCAATGGCATGAGCCGTTTCCAGTGCCGGAATAATTCCTTCCAGATCGGAAAGAAGTTTAACGCCCTTCATAGCCTGTTCATCCGTAATCCCGGCGTATGTAACTCTTTTTGAATCGCGCAGGTAGGAATGCTCGGGACCAATACCCGGATAATCGAGTCCAGCACTAATGGAATGTGCCAGCTGGATCTGGCCCTCTTTATCTTGAAGCAAATAACTCATAGATCCGTGTAACACACCCGGTTCTCCAATTGTTAATGTAGCCGCCGTCTGATCGGTATCGGCGCCCAAGCCTGCGGCTTCAAGACCATACATTTTTACAGATTCATCTTCTATAAAGGGATAAAAAAGCCCTATCGCATTGGATCCACCTCCTACGCAGGCCAGCAGGTAGTCCGGTCCACGTCCTTCAGCCTCCTGCAGCTGGCGGCGTGTTTCATCACCAATGATGCGATGAAAATTGCGTACCATCTTCGGATAAGGATGTGGACCCACCACCGAACCGATAATATAAAAGGTATCTTCCACATTCGTCACCCAGTCCCGAATGGCTTCATTAGTTGCATCCTTCAGGGTCTGAGAACCACTCTCAACGGAACGGACCTCGGCTCCAAGTAAGCGCATACGCTCAACATTTAGTTTTTGCCGCTCCATATCTTCAGCACCCATATATACAATACAGTCAACGCCAAATTTAGCACAAGCTGTAGCTGTAGCCACACCATGTTGACCCGCTCCGGTCTCAGCAATAATACGCTCCTTACCCATACGCTTGGCCAGTAATATCTGCCCGATAGCATTATTAATCTTGTGGGCTCCGGTATGACATAAATCCTCTCGCTTGAGATATATCCTGGCCTTGCCATAATACTCTGTTAGCCGATTCGCATAGGTAAGCTTTGTTGGCCGGCCAACATAATCATTAAGTAAGTCAAGGTATTCCTGGCGGAATTCCTCATCAGCCCAAGCTTCATTATATGCCTCTTCTAAAGTTTCCAGAACAGGAATAAGTATTTCCGGAACAAACTTACCGCCGAAATTACCATAATAACCTTCTTTTGTTGGCAGATCGTATTTCATAGTAATGTTTAACTAAAAGTTTTTAACAAATAACTAATAAATATTAACTCTAACTAAAGTTTCCCTTCTCCTGTTGATCCCAAATTTCCCGCATTTCATCCATAAAGAATTCTATTTTGCTAAAATCTTTTTTGCCAGGTTCCTCTTCCAGTCCACTCGAAAGATCCACCGCATAAGGAGAAACAGTTTTACAAGCTTTTTGAATATTTTTGTCATCAAGTCCACCGGAGAGAAAAAACGGAGCGCGATCAGTGATCTCATTCAGTTTTGTCCAGTCGAACGTTTCGCCGGTTCCACCCCATTGCTTTTCGACCTTGGTATCAAAAAGCAGAAACTCTGCTACTTCAAGATAGGGTTCTACGCGAGAAATTATATCACCGGCAGTATCCTTCTCCTCAATATGGATAGCTTTAATAACAGGTTTGTCAACAAGTTCACAGTATTCCGGATTTTCATTTCCATGAAGCTGAACATAATCAATACCAGTCTGTCTACTAATCATATTAACGTCATCCAAAGGCTGGTTTACGAATACTCCCACACATTGGGGACCTTCGACCCAGTTAATAATAGCTCCGGCTTTGGCAGGTGTAACATGACGCGGACTTCTATCATAAAATATAAACCCTACATAATCAGCCAGTGCCCCCGAAACAAAGCGGGCATCTTCTAGTGTTGTTATTCCACAAATTTTGACTTTTGTTCGTTCCTGGTTAGGTGCCATTATTTACTATTCTGTGAGTTTCTTATTAGCTCTTGCACATTATCCTTCATCTTTTTAACCGCCTCACCCGGATCAGGTTGACGCATAAAATATTCTCCTATCAATGCAGCATTAATATCATTTTTAAATAAATAATGCAGATCATCGGCACTGCTCAGCCCACTTTCAGAGATCAGGACCGTATCTTCCGGAGCTTTCTTCAGAAGGTCTACTCCGCGGTGTAAGTCAACTGCAAAGTTTCTTAAATCTCTATTGTTAACTCCAAGTATATCAACAAATTCAAAAGGTACACGTTCATAATCTTCTTCCGAGTAACACTCCACCAAAGCCTGTAATCCAAATTCCTCGGCGGCATGTAATAACTCCTCCAGCTGATGACCATCCGTTATAGCAACAATTAATAAAACCGCATCCGCTCCATAAGAGCGTGCCTCCTTAACCTGATATGGATCAATAATAAAATCTTTGCGCAACAGTGGAATAGAAGTTTTATTGCGAACACTTTCAAGGTATTTCAGGTCACCTTTGAATGCCGGTTTATCGGTCAAGACAGAAATGGCAGCAGCACCACCCTCCTGATACTGGCTTGCAATCTTTTCAGGATCAAAATCGGGACGTATAAGACCCTTGGATGGGGAAGCCTTTTTTATCTCTGCAATAATTGACACCTCTTCCGGCCGCTTTAATGCTTCCCGGAAATTCCGAATCGGTTGCTCAAAAAATTCAAACGAATTTAAATCGTTAAAACTGACTTTCTGCTTTCGTTTCTTTAGATCAACTGCTGTTTGTTCTACAATTTCGTCAAGTATAGTAGGCATCGGATTACCCCTTCTGTGCTATATCATTAGTAGCTTCCACGAAACGATCCAGTGCCTTCCGTGCTGCTCCTGAGCGCAAACTCTCCTCCGCAAGCTCCCTGGCCTCTGTGAGGTGATCTACTTTTCCTGAGGCATGTATTCCAAAAGCAGCATTGAGAAGAATAATATCCTGCTGTGCAGTCGTTGCTTTATTATCCAATATTGAACGAATAATTTGTGCATTAAGATCGGCATCTCCCCCCATTATCTCTTCTATATCAGTCCATTCAAAATCGAGAGCACGGGGATCGAAAGTTGAAGCCTCCTTAACCATGCTATTGGTTAGTTCAAAAATTTCGGTCTGTGCACTTAAGCTTACTTCATCAAGTCCATCGTGTGCGTTAAGCGTATAAGCGAACTCCGTATCCAAATTTGCCAGAATACGGGCGATCTTACGGGCAACCTCTTTGCTATAGGCGCCAATTACCTGACGTTTTACTCCTGCCGGATTCATAAGCGGTCCCAAAATATTAAAAAAGGTACGAATACCCAGGACCCTTCGAGCGGTCATCACGTGCTTCATTGCCGGATGAAAGTTAGGAGCAAACATAAAAACAAGTCCAGCTTCATTAAATACCTGTTCAACCTCTTCCTTTTGGAGGTCAATCACACCTCCTAATACTTCAAGCACATCCGCACTACCACTCTTGCTGGATACGCTTCTGTTTCCATGTTTTAGCACAGGCACTCCTGCGCCGGATACCACAAACATGGCCGTTGTAGATATATTAAAGGTTCCTGAACCGTCCCCACCGGTACCGCACAGGTCCACTGCCCCGTCAGTTTCTACCTCTGGCTTAACAGCGGCCTCACGCATAACTCTAACAAAAGCAGTTAGCTCTTCGGTGGTTTCCTCTTTCATTCTCATTGCCGTTAAGAACGAAGCGATACGCTCGTTTTCCACCTCACCGGCAATAATTAATCGAAGAGCTTTCTCTGCCTCTTCAGACGACAAATCACCGCGGTAGATCAGCTGTTCTAATATATCATTAAAATCCATAATCTAATGGTATTATTATAATTACAACTATTATATAAATTAATTTTATACTAAATTATGTTTCATCGTCTGTCGATACCAATTCTTAACGATAGCC
>JBEPXF010000302.1:0-3877 GCA_041642075.1 Fodinibius sp. | reverse complement strand
AAGGGTACTACTTGTCCACAGGTGGTTTTCTACAAACGAGAAACAGTTTTCAGCCTGTTTGAGGTATTCTTCTTCCTCAAAAGCACGTCCGGCCTTAGTCAGTGCAGCAATCATAAGACCATTCCAGTCGGTCAATATCTTGTCATCAAGCAGGGGATGGGTACGCTCACTTCGTACTTCCATCAGTGTTTTCCGAATAGAATGAATGAGCTGGTTTAACTTTTCTGAAGACATATTGCGCTCTTCTGCCAGCTGGGGAATGGATTTTGTTAGATGGGGAATATTTTTCCCCGTTTTTCGGCCGGTTGCTTCATCCTTGTAATTACCATCTTCCGTTAAGTTAAATACTTCGATAGCTAATTCTGCTTCAGTTTGAGGAAGGGCTTCCCTGATTTCAGAAATGCTCCATACATAGAATTTTCCCTCTTCTCCTTCACTGTCTGCGTCTTCGGCTGAATAGAATCCACCACCCGTATTTTGCATCTTCCGCTGTACATACTGAAAGATGTCATCAGCTGTTTTCTTGAATAGAGGATTATCTGTGCACTGCCATCCTTCGGTATAGGCCATCATCAACATAGCCTGATCATATAGCATCTTTTCAAAATGAGGTAAAAGCCAGTGACGATCGGTAGAATAACGGTGGAATCCCAGTCCTACCTGATCAAATAGTCCACCTTGCCGCATATTCGTAAGGGTTTTTTCTACCATCTGTATGGCTTCAGTATCCCCCTTTTTTCTGGCATAGCGCAGTAGAAACATAAGCTTATGTGATGCGGGAAACTTTGGGGCTGAACCGAATCCACCGAATCGCTTATCAAACTGACCTTTGAATTGGCTATAAGCCTCATCTACGGCTGAAGAATCGAGCGGACTGCCCGGAGAGAAGCTATTAAACTTTTGAAACGCTTCAATAATTTGGTCGGTGGATTTTTTAATTTTTGAGCGCTCCTTTTCCCATAGTTGACTAATCCAGGGAATAATTTCGCGCATACCGGGTCTTCCCTGACGTCCCTGACGGGGAATATAGGTGGCGGCATAAAAGGGTTCTTTTTGCGGTGTAAGGAATACATTAAGGGGCCAGCCACCGCTGCCTGTAAGCATTTGGCAGACAGGCATGTAAGTGTTATCAATATCAGGGCGTTCTTCCCGGTCGACCTTGATATTGACAAATGCCTGGTTCATCATGGCAGCTGTTTCTTCGTCTTCAAACGATTCATGAGCCATAACGTGACACCAATGACAGGTGGCATAGCCAATAGATAAGAATACCGGTTTGTCCTCTTTCCGGGCCTTTTCAAAGGCTTCTTCTCCCCAGGGAAACCAGTCTACCGGATTATCGGCATGTTGAAGTAGATATGGACTGGACTCATCTGCAAGTCGATTTGTATTCTGTTTGTTTTTATTTGAGGTCATTCTTCTTCATCTACTTCTTTGGTGAAGCGCTGACTGTAGTCTACCAGAAAACGGTCATAAGTATCATTGAACAACTCAGAAGAAATCATAAAGTCTGCAGAGGATCGATTACAGGCCACAGGAATATTATATAATACCCCTATGCGAAGCAGAGCCTTAACATCCACATCGTGGGGCTGGGCTTGTAGTGGGTCCCAGAAGAAAATCATCATATCAATATCATGCTTAGAAATAGCGGCTCCTATCTGTAAGTCACCTCCCAGGGGACCGCTGCTAAACCGAGTTACATCCAATCCTATTTTATCAGCAATTAATTGACCCGTGGTACCGGTGCCAAATAAATTGTGCTTAGAAAGAGACCCCTGATTGAAATCACACCAGTCAATTAGGTCTTCTTTCCGGTGATCATGAGCGACAAGTGCAATATTTTTTTTACTCGCCATGTTCTTTGAGCTATGTGCAATAGGTGGATTGGCATTTTTATAACTCTTATTACTGTTATTCATTTTCTTAAAAAGTAAGTTAAAGTGATTATTGCAGGAGAAAGCATTGCTTTCTTTCCAATAGACAAGCTAATGTAAGATCCGGTAGCTCTCAAGCGGTAATTAACGTTTATTTTTTATTACAAAACGGAAAGAAATGACTTCGGGAATTAACATTCTAAGCGTTATATTTGAGTCCTATTCACTTTTCAAAACTAATCGATAAAAAGAGTATTATTTATGGCTGTAGAACGAACGCTAACCATTCTAAAACCTGATTGTGTACGAAAAGAGTTAATTGGTGAAGTAACCCGTCGCATTCAGGAAGCAGGTTTCAAGATTGTCGCAATGAAAATGACCCGGTTAACTAAAGATACGGCCGGCGGTTTCTATGCGGTTCACAAAGAACGTCCCTTTTACGATGAACTGTGTGAATTTATGAGTAGCGGTCCATGCGTGCCAATGATTTTGGAAAAGGAAAATGCTATTCAGGATTTTCGTACGTTCATTGGAGCTACTGATCCGGATGAAGCAGAAGAAGGAACAATACGCGCTGATTTTGCAGACAGTGTAGGGGAGAATATTATTCACGGCTCTGATTCAGTCAAAAACGGGAAAAAAGAGGCCAGTTTTTTCTTTACCGAACAGGAAGTCGTGGCTAATCAAGCTTAGGATAATCGCTTTAGAAAGCCGGGCTGCTCTTATTTTAATCAGCAGCCTGGTATTTCTAAGATGTATTTTGTGTCGATATTGGCAGGGGTGGTGCCCGTTTTACTTTAAGTTCTGTTAAATAATGATAATGTATAGATCATATCTTTTATCAATTCTTATTTTTCTGACTATCGGTTGCCAAGCCCAAAGTACGGACGATACGACGGTTACGGTAGGTGCCAAGGTATTGTTGGATAATCACCTGGAAGAATTGGAGGAGAAACGTGTTGGATTGGTGATGAACCCCACGGCTCGGGTGGAAGGTACCCACATGCTGGATACGCTAATAGCCCGTGAAATTAATGTGACAGCCCTTTTTGCTGCAGAGCATGGTTTCCGTGGAGACATGGGAGCGGGAGAAACCATTGAGGATGGAATTGATCAGGCTACCGGACTTCCGGTCTTTTCACTCTACGGGGATAACAAAAAACCTACCGAGGAAATGCTTGAGGAGGTAGATATTTTACTCTTCGACATGCAGGATGTAGGAGCTCGTTTTTATACCTACAATGTAACGATGGGAAATGTCATTGAAGCGGCTTCAAAACATGGAGTTGCCGTATGGGTATTGGATCGGCCGAATCCTGCAGGTGGAAATTATATTTCCGGTTGGATGCTTCAGGAAGAGCATCAGTCTTTTGTAGGAGCGTATCCCATTCCTATGGCGCATGGCATGACCATGGGAGAACTGGCAAAAATGATGATTGGAGAGCAATGGATTGAATTTCAAGAAAAAGGAGAGCTTCGGGTGATTCCCATGGAGGGGTGGAAGCGATCAATGAAGTGGCCGCAGACGGGGTTGGAATGGATCCCACCATCCCCAAATTTACCGACCTTTCGGCACGCTTATGTGTATTTGGGGACGGTACTTTTTGAAGGAGTAAATATTTCGGAGGGGCGCGGCACTGAAGATCCATTTTTGAAGGTGGGATCTCCTGCAGCTACGCTTTCCACTAGTCATATTGCTCGACTTCGCCGTGATTTCGACGGGATTAATATTGAACGTATCTCATTTCGTCCCCGGGCGATGCCCGGTAAAGCCCCAAATCCCAGGTTCGAGGGAGAGCGCTGCCACGGTATGGAGCTACAAATTACGGATCTAAAACGGTTTGATAATCCGGTGCATTTGGGCGTTCGTATGTTGGCAACGATGTTAGATGCCACTCCCGATGCCGAGCTTAATGATTTTATCCAAAAGCTGAGCGGTATTGATAAAGAAGAATTGATGCGGCAGCTGGAGGATGAATCGTATCTTGAACACTGGAGGC
>JBEPXF010000301.1:0-3912 GCA_041642075.1 Fodinibius sp. | reverse complement strand
CATCACAAACAAACTGATTCACAGCTGGCAGAAGCAGATCCTCCAAAAGGAAAAGCCTCCCGAATTTCTCCCTCCTTATATCCTTTTAGAGTATAACTTGCCCAAACGCCATCTGGCTTACCGGATGATTCACTTCCCCCAGTCGAAGTCTGAATACAAAAAGGCCTTCAAACGGTTTAAGTTTGAGGAACTTTTTCTATTTGAATTAAGTGTTGCCAAGACAAAGCGCGAAGTGATTGAACAACACCAGGGACCGGTCTTTAATAATCTCGGAAACTATACCAAACAATTCTTTAATGAGAATCTACCCTTTGAACTAACAAAGGGACAAAAGTTCGCACTCTCAGACATAAAAAAGGATGTTCAATCCGGTAAACAGATGAATCGGCTTATTCAGGGCGATGTAGGTTCGGGAAAAACGATTGTAGCCATAGGTGCAATACTTATGGCTCTGGACAACGACTACCAAGCTGCCTTTATGGCTCCTACCGAAATTTTGGCGGAACAACATTTTCGAACGCTTTCCAGTTTTCTGGATCCGCTGGATATTAATATCCGTTTGCTGGTAGGGAATCAAAAACAAAGTCTTCGTACAGATATCCTGACTGACATAGAAGGGGGTAATTGCGATATCGTAGTGGGGACTCATGCCTTAATACAAGAAGAGGTCAATTTTAACCAATTGGGACTGGCTGTTATCGATGAACAACACCGGTTTGGTGTAAAACAACGGGCCGAAATTTTAACAAAGGGATCCAATCCACATGTACTGGTAATGTCGGCCACGCCTATTCCGCGGTCACTGGCGATGACCCTCTATAGTGACTTAGACATTTCTGTTATCAAAGGACTGCCCGGTGGACGTAAACCGGTGAAGACGGCTGTACGTCCCCAGAAAAAACATGCGGACATCTACCGTTTTGTTGAAGAAAAACTCACTGACGGCGGACAAGCATATGTAGTATATCCACTGGTGGAAGAATCCGAAAAAATGGATCTAAAAGATGCCACAGCCGGATTTAAGAATCTCAAAAAGCGTTTTTCGGATTTTGAGGTTGGATTATTACACGGCCAGATGAAATCCGAAGAGAAGGATGCCGTAATGCAACAATTCATCGAAAATAAAATTCAGGTTCTTGTTTCAACAACGGTTATAGAAGTGGGAGTTGACGTGCCTAACGCCAGTATTATGATTGTGGAACATGCTGAACGCTTTGGCTTATCGCAGCTCCATCAGCTCAGAGGGCGTATTGGTCGTGGTGAGCGACAGAGCTATTGCATTTTAATCCACGGACAAAAGGTAAGTAAAGAGGGACAATTCCGTCTGCGTAAGATGGCAGAAACAAATGACGGCTTTGAGATTGCAGAAGCTGATCTGAAGCTTCGCGGGCCGGGAGATTTCCTCGGAACCAAGCAGAGCGGTATGCCTGAATTTAAGGTAGCTGACATTGTCGAAGACCAGTGGATCCTGGAGCAGGCGAAATCTGCAGCCTGGGAGATCATGGATGAAGATCCCCATCTTGAAGAACCACCACACCAAGAGCTCAAAAAAGTATTCATTCCCTACTTCAAAGAACGTAGCAAGTTTTACGGTATGGGATAGAAATCAAAAGTTAGGAATCAGAGACTTATAAACACTGCTCATAGCTTGAACAAGGGATGCAATCAATATTCTGTTTAGTCCATGACATTATAGTGTCCTAATAGAAGACATAAAGATGTCATACTTACTGACATTATAGTGTCGTATAGTACGACATTGTACTGTCAGTGATGCTGACACCAGAATGTTATTTGATTTGGTTAAGCGATACAGAGAGGCTGATATGGTTAGCTATGCCGCCGGTATTAGGTACTTTCCGGTATCATTAATAGCATAGGATCTAAAGAAGCCCGGTTATTTAGATTCACTCGGTAACCAGTAAGAGATTTCCTTCATCGCATAAAAAATCCCTCTCCCGGAAAATGTCGCCCAGAAGAAGGATTAAGACGCTCTTTTATGGCAATGGCTACCCTCAGGATACAGTAAGCAAAGTATCCAATTGATCGCGCCGGACATGTGTGGTGCGACGAACAACCGCTCGTATTTCAATTTGGTAATCGCCGGCGGGCAGATCCTCGGGCACGCTCACATAAAGAGAACTGGGTTTATTGCGGATAGGTTTCGATGCGCGGGTCTGGTCATCCGGTCCATTGAAAAAGATTCCCTGCTCTTCATCATCGGGATCGTACTTAAGCAGTTTACCACGCACTTCAATTACACCGCCCGGGGTCAGCTGGCTGTTAGTAGTGTCCGTAGCAAAATCGATTACGGATTGAATCTGCGGCCGCCTCTGCTTAGGAGCTACTTTCTTGAGGGGGATATCCTCCATGGCCTCCTGCAGGCGTTTACCCGGCGACAGGTTCAGCCTTACCTCGTGCCTGGAGGCATCAAAATAATCTTCCGTACCCATAAAGTTACCTGCAATTGAGGGCGAAATATACATCAGGGAGGTATTAACGCTCCGGCCCTGGCTTACAAATTTTGCGATAGCGGCCTCATAATTTTCGATATTGGCCAGCGCATCCGCCCGGGTCAGGGTACTTCCGCTGCTTATCATGTCATCGATAATATCATCTATGGTGCAGCTGCGATGGTTTTGGATGATGGCCCGCTGGTGTTTTGGATTGTTGGCAAGTGAATTGGGATACAGGGCATATTCAATAGTCATGACTTACTTACGGTCTTAAGTTCTTCGTTAGCTGAATTAACAGGAATCTTGATACGATTCCTACAGGTAAGACCGCTGAACAAGCAAATCCTTACAAACTTTTTTGAAATATATGCTCTGCTCTTGTTTTTAGAGAAGTATCTCAATAATGCTTGCAATGAGCCATCCAAGCAATGCCAACAGTCCGACGATCATCAGAATGAGTGTAATAGCAATAATCCAAAGCAACCAGCGGCTATGTTGCTCAGTGGTTTTGGCATCCTGCCTGTATTCCTCCAACAGCTCGGCATTTCGAATATTGGCCTTCCACCCTACGTCGAACAGGTCGCCCAACAGTGGAATGGCTCCAATAACAACATCCAGCAGTATATTAAAACCCATGCGAAGCAATACGGAAGGCGGTACATCGGCCCGCACGCCCAGCAAAATAAAATAACTGGAGATCATTCCGGCAATCCAATCACCCGCGCCGGGAATGAGACTGATAATTGGATCCAGTCCAAACCTGATATTGGTGTTCGGTATTCTAAACTTACTGTCGAGTAATTCGGCAAATCGCCTGCTTCCCTTATTACTATGTTCCTTTACTGCCATTTCAGTGCTATTTTAGCTTTGAGGAAGGGCTGACCTATTCTTTTAACAGATTCTAAGCAAATTCCTTCCGCTTTTCGGCCCGCTTTCGTTCATTCGGATCGAGATACAGTTTACGCAACCGAAGACTCTTGGGCGTTACTTCGAGCAATTCATCATTGTCAATAAACTCGATACACTGTTCCAGACTCATCTTTTTCGCCGGATCAATTTTAACGGCGTCTGCACTTTGTGTAGCCCGGTGGTTCGTAAGATTCTTTTTCTTGACCACATTGACAACTAAGTCATCAGATCGGTTGTTAATACCTACAATTTGTCCCTGATAAACAGAATCGCCCGGCTCCACCAGGAAAGTTCCGCGGTCTTGCAGACCTTCAAGTGCATAGCTGGTAACCTCTCCCCTTTCAAGGGCAATAAGCGTTCCGCTGGTTCGTCCCGGAATTTCTCCGGCAAAAGGTTCATAGCTATCAAATTGCTGGTGCATGATTCCGGTACCGCGCGTTTCTGTCAACATCTCACTTCGGAAGCCTATAAGCCCTCTGGAAGGGACTTTAAAAGTAAGCCGATTGTTTTCGCCTTCTTGCGTCATGGAAGTCATAATACCTTTCCG
>JBEPXF010000300.1:0-3938 GCA_041642075.1 Fodinibius sp. | reverse complement strand
GCACATTTTTGTATTTAAAAGAGAAATCTAATAAAATGACTGGTTAGTCATCGCTTCAATCAATAATGAATCAGTATTTCATCTTCATCAATTTCAACAACGGTATTTTCTTTGAATAAAGATTTGAGAACTTCAATATTCTGTTTAAATAGTTGAATAAGATCGTTGTTGCTAATATTACCAGTTGAGACAATGAGCAATCTTTTCGGTTTGCCTTCAAGAATATAATTATCTAAAAAGTCGCTGTCTTTAGAAACGACAATCCTATTCTCCTGATCAGCTCTGTCGATTATTTCCTGGTCTGTTGCAGCATTTTTTTGAGGTAGATCGAGAGTGTGTAGGCTGTCAATACCTTTAGAGGATAAAAGCCGGGCTAACCGCTGGGGAAGCTGAGCATCAACCAGAACCTTCACTGTGCTACTTTTTGCGATTTTTTAGTTTGAGCAAGGCGTGCCGCATATTCGAGACATGCTAACAGATCTTTTTTTTCCAGATCAGGATAATCGTCAAGAATTTCTTTTTTACTCATTCCCGAGGCCATTAAATCCAGCATTGTATCAACCGGATACCGTAATCCACGAATGGTGGGCTTGCCATGGCAAATATCGGGCTGTCTGGTAATTCTGTCCAAGAGTTGTTGTTTCATAACTTTGACCTTTTTTTTGATAATACACAATCAAAGAACGATTGACAACTTAAAATCATTTTGGCGGCTATTTTCAGGAATTAAGAATTAAAAATGAAGAATTGGGGGACTTTGCTCGGTAGTCTGCCGTCAATAGTCGAGCTCCGTCATCCAGTATTTGGCTATTTGTTTTTATTTTTTGTCAACCTATTTTAGGATGGGTCCCTGATATCCGCTATCTGTCATCTGCCATCTGATATGCCATCCGCCCACTGATATCTGCTATCCAGCATCAGCATCCCTCTGCAATTTTGTGGAATGGGCACAGGGAAGAGGGGACGAAGCCCCATAAATGTCTCCAAGAAATTAATGCAGAACATTATCTCATATTCTTAGTATTAATAATGGCTATTGGATAATGAAATTTTTAATTTTGTCCGCTTTAGTTTTATCACAAACAGAAAATCATTTATGCGAAAATATAAATTGAGTCACATCCGGCAGTTGGAAGCCGAGTCTATTCATATAATGAGAGAAGTTGCCGCCCAGTTTGAGAATCCGGTACTGATGTTTTCCGGCGGGAAGGATTCGATCACGATGGCATGGCTGGCAAAGAAGGCTTTCTGGCCGGGAAATATTCCCTTTCCCTTTCTGCATGTGGATACGGGCCATAATTTTGATGAAACCATCGAATTTCGCGATCAGCTCATGGATGAGCTGGGCGTTAACCTTATTGTGGCTAAAGTGCAGGATTTGATTGATGCCGGAGAGATAAAAGAACAAAATGGTCCCAATCCCAGTCGTAACAAACTGCAGATTCCTACGCTGTTAAAAGCACTGGAAGAGCATCAGTTTGATGCGGCTTTTGGTGGTGCGCGCCGGGATGAAGAGAAAGCCCGTGCCAAGGAGCGGTTCTTTTCGCACCGCGATGAATTTGGCCAGTGGGATCCCAAGAATCAGCGTCCCGAGCTGTGGAATCTTTATAACGGCAAGAAAAACCACGGGGAACACTTCCGTGTATTTCCTTTGAGTAACTGGACTGAGATGGATGTTTGGCAGTATATTGCTGCAGAGGAGATTGATATTCCAAGCCTGTATCTCGCGCATGAGCGAACAGTCGTGAAGCGCAATGGTACTTACCTGGCTAAGTCGCCTTTTATTACACTGGATGATGATGAAGAGTATAACGAAGAAACGGTTCGCTTTCGAACTATCGGAGACATGACCTGTACCGGTGCCTTTAAATCAGATGCATCAACCGTAGCACAGATTATTGAGGAGGTCGCCTCCGCACGGATCACGGAACGGGGCAACCGCACCGATGACAAGCGCGCCGAAGCCGCGATGGAAGAACGCAAGAAGCAGGGATACTTTTAGGGCTGTTTCAGGTTTAAAGTTTTAAGGTTGAAGGTTAATGGGGAAGGTTGAACGATTCGAAGACTTAGAGATCTGGAAGTTAGCAAGAGTACTTGTTAATAATGTATATGAGTCATCCCGTAAATCCCATTTTGCAAAGGATTATGGTTTGAAAAATCAAATAAGACGTTCCTCAGTTTCTGTGATGAATAATATTAGTGAAGGATTTGAAAGCCGAACAAACAAGCTATTTATAAATTATCTCGGAGAGGCTAAAGCTTCGTGTGGAGAGACAAGATCAATGTTATATGTGTCTTTTGACTCTAATTATATTTCAGATACAGCCTTTCAGGAACTTTATGATTTATGTGTTAAGATCTCAAGAAAGATACAAAAGCTAATAAGCTATCTTGAGGACTATAATTCCAATAGCAGGGTAGAAGAAGCAATGACAGAGTATAGGATAGACCAGTAACCTGCACCATTCAACCTTAAACGTTCAACTTGGAACCTGCATCCGTATTCTTACTGCTGTTACAATTTTTAAATAATTAAAAGTCAAAGATTAAGTAAATGAGCACCAACGAAAATACCGCCAGTAAATACTTAAATATGGATCTTCTTCGCTTTACTACGGCGGGGAGTGTGGACGACGGCAAGAGCACCCTGATCGGGCGATTGCTATATGATTCCAAATCCATTTTTGACGATCAAATGGAAGCCATCGAGGAATCCAGCAAAAAGAAAGGGGATGAGTACACGAACCTGGCACTTTTGACCGATGGACTTTCAGCCGAGCGGGAGCAGGGCATTACCATTGATGTAGCCTACCGCTACTTTTCAACGCCCAACCGAAAATTTATTATTGCCGATACACCGGGTCACGTGCAGTATACCCGTAATATGGTTACCGGTGCTTCCACTGCTAACCTCGCTGTAATCCTGGTGGATGCCCGCAGTGGTGTTATCGAGCAGACCTGTCGCCATTCCTTTATTTCCTCCCTGCTTCAAATTGAGCATATCGTGCTCTGCGTAAATAAGATGGATCTGGTGGACTACAGCGAAGAGCGTTTTAAGGAAATACGGGAACAGTTCCGGTCTTTTTCTTCCAAACTGGACGTGCCGGATATTCATTATATTCCTATTAGTGCGCTCTACGGAGATAATGTAGTGGAAAAATCGGATAACATGCCTTGGTACGGCGGTTCTACACTGCTTTATACCCTGGAGAATGTGCAGGTGGACAGTGATTACAATCACGTAGACAGCCGTTTTCCCGTGCAATGGGTTACGCGTCCACAGTCTAAAGAATATCCCGACTACCGTGGGTATGCCGGTAAAGTGGCTGGCGGCGTTTTTAAGCCGGGCGATGAAGTTATTGCTCTTCCATCCGGATTTACAAGCAAGATCAAAACGGTGGAGACCTATAAAAACGAAGAAGAGGAAGTCTTTCAGCCGATGTCAGTAACGATGACGCTCGAAGATGAAATTGATATCAGTCGGGGAGATATGATCGCGAAACCGGATAATCAGCCTAGCGTAGGGCAGGATATTGATCTTATGGTCTGCTGGCTGAATAAAGAGCCGTTGAAGCCTAACGGAAAGTACGCTATAAAACACACCACCAAGGATGCCCGCTGCATCATTAAAGAGGTGAAGTACAAGGTGAATATCAATACGCTTCATCGGGTGGAGGGAGATAAGGAGATCGGACTTAATGACATCGGACGTATTCATATCCGTACTACTGAACCGCTTTTTTATGACAGTTATAATCGAAACCGCACGACCGGCAGTCTCATTCTCATTGATGAATATACAAACGAGACCGTTGGTGCCGGAATGATTGTAAAGAGAGATTGATAAAGCTGTAAAAAAGCTCAAAAAATTAAGACCGGGATTAAATTACAGGCTTCGGCCCTATTGTCCCCCTTTGGGCACGTCCGTTGAAAAGTTG
>JBEPXF010000299.1:0-3945 GCA_041642075.1 Fodinibius sp. | reverse complement strand
GATTCTTGCAATAGCTGCTCGAAATCCTCTTGAGACGCAATTGAACGCTGCAGCGTATCCTGCAACTGGTTTTTCCAGTTCCATCCTACAGCACCGGGAATATGACCGGAATCATAGGATTCGGTATCTACATCGACTTCTATGAATCGGACGCCTTCATCATTAAGATGATCAGCGGCCCAATCTGTGGTAACAAGTACTTCTTTATTGGTTAATACGTCAGGCATAATATTTACTGCTTTGTGTTTTTGTTTTGGGTTAGGTGATTAAATAAATAGTCACAAAGCCCTTCTGACGCAGGTGGGTGGGTATTTTTGACGAACAAAAAAGCCCACTACCTGCGACAGGTAGTGGGCTTTGATATTCAGTCTCGATAACTCATTTTGACATATCAGTTCCACTACCTCTCGGCATACACATACAACAACACATAGCACACATGGTAGTGGGTATCATCGAAAAGTTGTGGATCTGATTTTGAGTATTCATAAAATAAATTTCTATTGCTTACGATGGCATAGGGCCATCAGTGCGCCTATACATTAGAAACTATAATTATTTATGTCAACTCTTTTTTTTAAAAAAAATACATCCCTAATAGTATCTCGACTGGAGAGTCAATTTTTTGACAATAGAATGGAAACGAAATTAGCAATATCGATGTTAAGGATATTCGATTTATCACCGGTTAAAGCATTTTCCATTGGATTTACTAAAAAAATTAGTACTTTATAATTTCTCATTAAGCACTATTTGAAGTGCCATTAATATGACTCAACTAACTTTGCTAACAGCAATTAACATATTACCCTCCCCCCCTTTCACGCACTTAAGTTGTGCGTGTTGTTGCTGTTGTTGTAGTTAGTGACCGACCTGATTATCTCCTATTTCTTAGTGTAAAGCAGGTTTTCAGTTCCGGTTCTTATCCCAACTTTTATCTCTTTCAATGATCTATCCCTTTATAAAATTTTATGATATAATTATTCCAATATGAAGTCCGCAAAAGTTATTGAAAATAAAATAGGCGACTTAAAGCAACGAAGCTTAACTCTTGGCTCTTATATCGGAGGAACCCCACTTTTTCCGATCCAAAAGCTTCATTCCAATAAGGATGTCAAGATCTTTGCCAAATTAGAATGGCAACAGTTCGGCGGAAGTGTTAAAGCACGTCCCGCCTACCGAATCATCCGGGATGCAATTAAAAGTGAAAAACTTGACGGGACCAAACACCTGCTGGATGCGAGTAGTGGAAATACTGGCATTGCTTATGCACATGTTGGGGCAGCGCTTGATATTCCCGTAACCCTATGCCTGCCGGAAAATGCTTCAGAAGAAAGAAAACAGATTCTAAAAGCACTGGGGGTTAATCTCAAGTTAACCTCGCGCAGCGGCGGAACCGATGAAGCCCAGGAAGTCGCAAAATCTATTTTTGAAAAGCATCCTGAGAAATACTTTTATGCCGACCAGTATAGCAATCAAAGCAACTGGAAAGCACATTTTGATACAACGGGTCCGGAAATATGGGATCAAACAGATCACACATTAACTCACTTTATTACGGGCCTGGGAACTACCGGAACGTTTACGGGGACAGCACGATTTTTAAAGAAACAGGAACAAAGTATCCGGCTCATTGGCCTCCAGCCTGATCTGGCGATGCACGGACTGGAAGGGTGGAAACATCTGGAAACAGCCATAACACCGGAAATTTATGATCCTTCTGTTCCCGATGAAGTCCGAACAGTAAGTACGGAAGAAGCACACGAGATGGTAAAATTAGCCGCCCAAAAAGAAGGATTATTAATTAGTCCCTCTTCCGGTGCTAATCTGGCCGGAGCATTGAAATTGGCTGAAGAATTAGAGGAAGGAATCATAGTCACGATTTTTCCTGACGATACCAGCAAGTACGGAGAAATTTTTAATCAACTTTTTTAATTATAACTACTTATGAAACTTAAAATACCTGATAAGCAGCTACAAAAAATGCATCAGCACGCTGAAACTGATTACCCCAATGAGTGCTGTGGCTTTTTCTATGGGCAGGAACAGGCAGGAGAAATACGCCAGATACAATTCGTTCAGAAGGTTAAAAATGCAAAGCAAGGGGATCAAAGCAGACGCTTTCAAATTGATCCCAATGATTATCGAAAGGCTGAAAAGTATGCCATTGATCACGACCTGGATTTACTGGGAGTGTATCACTCCCATCCCGATCATTCGGCTGAGCCTTCTGAACACGATCGTAAAGTAGCTATGCCCTGGTTTTCCTATGTTATTGTATCAGTGCAGAATGGAAAAGCGACAACTACCCGTTCCTGGCGATTAAATGATGAACGACAATTTGATGAAGAAACAATATTTGAAAAGAAACTCTCAACAAGCTAAAACCTAAATACGTAATTACTATGGCAACGATTATTATTCCCACACCCCTGCGTAAATATACAAACCAAAACCGCCGTTTTGAGACTCAACAAAGCAATCTTTCAGATGCCATTGAACAATTTGTAGATGAATATCCCGAGGTAAAGCAAAACCTGTTGGATGAGGACGGCAATATCCGGTCGTACATTAAAATCTATATCGGAGATGAGGAAGTTGATCCCGCTGAAAACGGTTCAATAACGCTGGATGAAGATACAGAAGTAAGTATTGTACCCGCTATTGCCGGCGGTTGTTAAATATCAAACTGGATAAAAAACGATCTTAGACGTTTAACACTGGTTATTCGATATCCGTATGAACCAGGCAATATTTAAGAATTTTTAAAGTCACATACAGTTATGAGCAATTGGCAAGACATAGAGTTCTCGGGAGATGAACTCGGCCATTACAGTCGTCATCTTTCAATCCCGGAATTTGGCATGGAAGGGCAGAAGAAACTGAAAGCTGCCAAAGTATTGGCCGTGGGTACCGGTGGACTCGGAGCACCCATGCTTCAGTATCTCGCGGCGGCGGGAGTTGGCACTATTGGCATCATGGACTTCGACAAAATCGAGGCAAGCAATCTGCACAGGCAAGTATTATTCGGAGCTTCTGATGTGGGACGATCTAAAGTCGAAGTTGCCAAAGAACGGCTCCAGGAAATCAATCCCCACATAGACATCCAGGTTCACAATGTACGGCTTACAAGCGAAAACGCTCTTGAAATTATAGAAAACTACGACGTGATTGCGGACGGTACCGATAATTTCCCAACCCGTTACCTGATCAACGACGCCTGTGTAATGCTGGATAAGCCAAACGTCCACGGTTCAATTTTTCAGTTTGAGGGACAGCTTTCAGTATTCAACTATGTGGATGAGGACGGGCAACGCGGACCCAATTATCGAGACCTTTTTCCGGAACCCCCTCCTCCCGGACTCGTACCTAGTTGTGCCGAAGCGGGCGTTTTAGGAGTACTTCCCGGTATTATTGGATGCCTCCAGGCCAGTGAAGTTATCAAGATTATCACTGGAATTGGAGAGCCATTAGCGGGACAACTATTCCTGTTTGATGCCCAAAATTTCAGTACCCGAAAAGTGAAAGTGAAAAAAAATAAAGATAATCCACTGACGGGAGAAAATCCTGAAATTACCAAACTTATCGATTATGAAGCCTTTTGTGGTATTCCTTCTGGTGATGAAAAAGAGTCCGAAGAACCCGAGGTTCCCGAGGTAACCGTACAGGAATATAAATCATGGCTTGATGCCAACGAAGATGTTCAGCTTATTGACGTTCGCGAACCGCATGAAGTGGAAATTGCTGAAATCGGTGGAGAACTTATCCCGCTCAAAACAGTAATCGAAAATGCGGATAAAATAAGCCGGGATAAAAAAGTGGTTGTCCATTGCCGTAGTGGTCAGCGCAGTGCTGATGCTATTAAGCAGCTCCGGGACAAGTACGGCTTTGACAACCTCTATAACCTGAAAGGAGGAATTCTGGCCTGGTCGCAGGAAATTGATG
>JBEPXF010000298.1:0-3951 GCA_041642075.1 Fodinibius sp. | reverse complement strand
CCTTCAGGGCCAAAATCAAGTCCGGTAGCGAGAATTCCTTCCATAATAGGTTGATCGGTTTTGAGCTCAAAGGAAGCCCCTTTGGGTTCCAGGCTAAAAGCGTGAATAGCTGAACCCGAAGGTGACCCTACAAACTCTGCCACAAAGAAATGATCTTTCCACTGATCGTTGAGTCCGGTGCCGGGATTATAAGCCATCCCGGCCGGTCCACTGTGATAGGGGGCAATAGGGGGTAAAATATGAGCAGCCTGACCTTTAAAACGGGGTTTGAAGTAATTCTCATCCATCCAGACTTTGTAATCATTATTTTTGGGATCCACGTATTTGCCATATTGCCAGTTTGCACGCCAGCCGCTGTCCGATCCGTCGATTAAATATACCAAGCGTTCGTGCTCACCGGCGTGGTCTCCATCATTATCTACAGAAATAAGGTTTCCGTATTTGTCAAAAGTGAACTCGTGGGTATTACGAACACCCGTCGCATAAACTTCAAAGTTACTTCCGTCAGGATCGGAACGTAGAATCGCCCCCTGATTCGGATATTCCCATTGTTTCCCATCCGGACTTTCTACATTTAGTCCGATATCTCCGATAGACCAGTAAATACGTCCGTCTGGGCCTTTCGTAATTCCCGACATGCCATGACCGCTAAATCCGATATGAACTGCATAACCGCTACTGATGGAAGTTTTTGAATCTGCTATACCGTCTCCATTCTTATCCTGAGTTCGCCACATATCTGGTGCAACCGCTACATATACATCTTCTCCATCTTCAAATACAGAGCCGGCAACATCTGTTTCTTCACTGTGAAAATCTTTCAGGTAGAGCTCAGATCGATCGGCGATACCATCTCCTGACTGGTCACTAATGCGATAAATTTCTTCTTTTTCAACTGTTAGATCCCGCCAGTCGAAGGAACCGTCTTCATTAAAATCTTCCAGGAAATCCGCAGTCTTCTCACTGTTTTCGGGAGCCAGTGTTTCGTGCAAAAAAATCTTTCGATCTTCAACCGTTTCCCAGCTGATCGATTCGATCATCCAGTCTTGGTGACCCCGAATATCAAATTCCGAACTGGTGCTTCGGTTAGTAACATTGATCAAAGCCTCCCCATTGTCTGTTATATCTAAACCAATTGGATCCCCCAATAGTCGTTCGGAGGCCCATAAATTTAAGCTTAAGTCCTCTGCAAGTTCTACGGAAACTTCGTTGCGTATTTCAACGGACTCCTCAGAGGCTTCCGTGTCGTCAAGGGTAACTACTTCAGGTGTTGGTTGTTCTTCACTGCTGCAAGCCGTAAATACGAGCAATAAAGCTAGCATAAAGGTTTTTAGAAAAGCATATTTACTGATTATTTCCATCTGATTGGTCAGTATCTTATTTATTTGAAAGGAATCCATTTGGTTTATTGAAGTTTGGATAAGAAATAATTGATAGCGTTAACAAATTATGAAGATTTAAAAAATCACCGGACAATACTAATTAATATTTTGCCACTTATCCAAAAGTTGATCTATTTTTTTAGAAGTTTTTAAATTTAATGAGGTAGAATTATTAACTAAGTAAAGAACTATGGAAGGTGATTGGAGTAGATTGTGTATTTAAAACGATTTAAATTACGTAAGTGACTTACATTAATTTTAACTTTTAGATGAGCTAAAAAAAATATTTTCAATCTTATTAAAAAATATTGACTCTTTGTAAAAAAGATTAAATAATTGAGTAGTCTAGTATGGAGTCAAATCCATATAAGTATTACTTAGGGAAATAGCATTTAAATATCCGGATGGTGTTTATCCAATTGAATGCTGTAGATAACCAGAATGATAAAGAATAGGGGAAATTATGACTAAGAATGGGATACGAAGCATTCACAAGCTGTTTAGTAGCGGCGATTCTGTGGATAATTGGTTGCATTATTTCAAAAAGGGATCACGGTTTGTGTTCTCAGTTGGAGTAGCAGCCTTTCTAATTTTAGGAAGTGCAGTTCATTCACATACGCACGCACAAGACTCTCAAAATGAAGTTGAAGTTTCGGGACAGGTAACCGAAGCCGAGAGTGGGCAAACCATTCCCGGAGTGAACATCGTGGTAAAAGGGATGACTTCGCGAGGAACCTCTACCGATAGTGATGGAAATTATACATTGACGGTGTCCTCACCACAGGATACACTGGTATTTTCGTTTGTGGGTTTTGTCACCCAAGAGGTACCTGTAGACGGGCGTTCAACCATTGATGTAGAGATGACTTCGGATGTACAGGCGCTTGAAGATGTAGTGGTTGTGGGATATGGTACTCAGGACCGCCAGCAGGTTACAGGGTCTATTTCAAGTGTGAACTCCGATGATTTTATTTCTGGGGATGTTAGTGATCCATCGGAGTTAATAGAAGGAAAGGTACCGGGATTAATGGTTTCAAGTCCTGGCGCAAATCCTAATGAACCGGCTACTTTACGTCTTCGTGGAGTTTCCAGTTTTGGTAACAACGAACCCTTAGTCGTAGTAGATGGGATTATTGGTGCTAGCATGGATAATATTGATCCCAATGATATTGAATCCATAGATGTACTTAAAGATGCATCCGCTGCGGCTATTTATGGTACCCGGGGAGGGGCTGGTGTTATAGCCATTACTACTAAAAAGGGACAAAGCGGAACAACATCGGTCAGCTATAATGGATCTGTTTCTACATCTCTTGTCGAGAATAAAGTGGATGTACTGAGCGCAGATCAGTTTAGGGAATTGGGAGAGATTACAGAAATTTCTGTAAGTGATTTGGGTGCCAATACGGATTGGTTTGAGGAAATCACCCAAGATAATTACACCCAAATTCATAATCTGTCTATTCAGGGTGGAAATGAAACCACTTCTTACCGAGTGTCGGGTAATTTTAGAGATAATCAGGGTTTGCTCAGAACGACCGGTTTTCAACAGAATAGTGGTCGTTTAAATCTGAATCATTCGGCTTTGGATGATAAACTGGAATTAACCTTTGATTTAAGTGCCACGAATCGAGAGCAAAACTTGGGCTTTAATAATGCGTTTCAGTATGCAGTAACCTTTAACCCCACAGCGCCTGTTAAAAGTGAGGGTTTCGAAAATACCGGTGGATATACCGAGATATCTGCGTTTGATATGTTTAACCCGGTAGCCATACTGGAAACCGCCGAAAACGTTCGTGAGACGCGTGATATCAGTGCAGCCTTAAAGGCCGATTATAGTTTCGAGGATCTAATACCGGGATTAACAGCTTCTGCATTTTATTCCCTGCAGACTTTTAATGAGGCTCATAATACTTTTTACGCGAGAACGAATAAGATTAGTGGGGGAGCGACAAAATCTTCTCTGGGGCGGGGACGTGCAGAACGTGACGCAAATAAAAGTACTTCAGAGCAGTTTGATTTGACCTTGAATTATACTGCTCAGGCTTCAGATGATTTGAATATTGAAGCTCTTGCCGGTTATTCTTATATAGAATCAGAAAGTGAAGGAACATTTGTGGGCGGGGGCGATTTTGTTTCTGATGCCGTAGGATTTAATAACCTTAGTTTTGCTCAGGACTTTGATAATGGCCTCGGTGATATCAATAGTTATAAAAATGATAATCGTCTTATTGCCGGATTTGGCCGACTTAATTTGAACTGGGATGATACTTATTTCCTGAATGGGACGGTTCGTCGCGAGGGGTCTACCCGATTCGGTGTTGAAAACAAATGGGGTACCTTCTGGTCTACCGGAGCAGGAGTGGAACTCATGAATGTTGTCGATGTTGACTTTCTGGATCGCCTCAGACTCCGCGGTAGTTATGGGGTAACCGGGCAGGATGCCCCCTTTGATGGTATCTCAAAGTTGCGATTTGGTCCTGTAGGGAATTTCTTTGTAGGAGGTGACTTCGTCCAGAGCTTTGGACCGGTAAGTAACGATATCCCTGATCTCAAATGGGAGGAAACC
>JBEPXF010000297.1:0-3953 GCA_041642075.1 Fodinibius sp. | reverse complement strand
CCTATCACAGTGGACCGGCCGGAATGGCTTATAATCCCGGAACTGGACTCAACGATCAGTGGAAAGATCATTTCTTTGTGGCAGAGTTTGTAGGGTCACCTTCGGGTTCAGCTATTCACGCTTTTAGCCTGGAACCCAAAGGCGCTTCCTTTGAGCTCAAAACCGATCAACCTATTATGGAAGGAATTCTCGCTACCGGACTTGATTTTGGCCCTGAAGGTAGTCTTTATTTTGCCGACTGGATTGAAGGCTGGAGTACCAAAGATAAGGGACGTATCTGGAAGATTGATTCTGAAGATAAATCCTCTGCAGAAATTCAGCAACAAACCAAACAACTTCTTGCAGAAAATTTTGGGGAACGTCCTGAAGAAGAGCTTTTAGAGCTTATGGGACATGAGGACATGCGTGTTCGGATGAAAGCTCAATTTGAACTGGCTGATCGTTCCTCAAAACAGACCTTAATTGACGCAATAGACCAAACAGAAAATCAACTGGCCAGGCTGCACGGCATTTGGGGTATTGGCCAGCTGGCCCGTGACAATTCCGCGGAAGCAGAAGTTCTGGTTGACTACTTATCGGACAGCGATCCCGAGGTACGTGCCCAGGCTGCCAAAACTATAGGAGATGTCCGTTATGAAGCTGGAGGTGATGCGCTCATGTCTCTTCTGGAAGACGAGTCTATGCGTGTTCAGCTGTTAACAACCGAAGCTTTGGGACGAATAGCCTACGAACCGGCCCTGTCACCTATCGTCGATATGCTGGAGTCGCATAAAGACGAAGATGTTTATTTACGTCACGCCGGAGCTATCGCTATGGAACGTATTGGCAACACTGAGGCTGTAGCAGAGCTGGCTGAGCATTCTTCTGAGGCTGTTCGCATTGCCGCGGTTGTAGCACTCAAAAGAATGGAAACTCCGAAAGTGGCCCGATTCCTTTCAGATGAAAGTGAATTTGTGGTTACTAATGCCGCCCGGGCCATTAATGATGACGCACTGCTAAAAGAAGCCCTTCCTGAACTCGCTGCCATGTTGGATCAACAACAGTTCACCAATACACCTTTACTGAGAAGAGCTATCAATGCCAGCGTCTTTAACGGTACAGCAGACGATGCTGAACGGTTGGCTTCCTTCGCAACTCGTGAAGGTGTCTCTGACTCCCTTCGTTCAGAGGCTATCGCTACATTATCTTTCTGGCCCGACCCTTCTACCCTGGATCGCGTAACTGGACGTCATCGCGGAGAAATTTCTAACAACCGTCAGGATGCAGTAGATGCTATTAGTGGTATTATAGAACCTCTTTTTGAGGGAGATAATGAAATTGTGAAGGTAGCTGTGGTTGAAGCCGTCAGCAGTTTGGATATGCAGTCTGAGACCCCAAGATTATATACATTGCTTCAAAATGATCCTTCTGCCGAGGTTAAGATTGCTTCTATTGAAGCCCTCTCTGAATTGAATTCTGATGAAATAGCCAAAGCCGTTGAGTTTGCTTTATCTACCGAACAGGAAGAAGTTCGCATGGCAGCTCTTGGCATCATTCCAGAATTGGATATCCAGGATCAGGAAAAGGCTAATTTGCTGGCATCCGTTCTGGAAGGCAACACCACCGATGAAGAACAGCAAAGTGCGCTTAAAGCATTGGGCACTATGCAAACCGAACCTGCCTATAAAGTCCTTCAAAACCAATTTGATGAACTCCTTGCGGATAATATCTCCCCTGCAATACAATTAGAATTGGTTCAGGCAGCTGAAAATTCTGACTCTGAAGAGCTGCAATCGCTTCTTGAAGAATACGAAGAAGCCAAACCTGAAGATAATCCCGTTGCGGAATACCAGGAAGCGCTTTATGGTGGTGACGCCGAAAATGGAGCGCGCATTTTTTATCGCAATAATGCAGCGCAATGTGTACGCTGTCACGCTGTGGGAGGAGATGGTGGAGCTGTAGGACCCGATCTTGCCAATATTGGAAATACGCTCAATCGTGAACAGTTACTAGAATCAATGGTAGCTCCGGATGCCCGTATCGCTCCCGGCTATGGATCTGTTGAGGTTACCCTGGAAAATGGAGAAACCATCAGTGGAGTGCTTAAGGAAGAATCCGAATCCCAAATGACATTGCAATCAGCAGATGGTGAGACTCATCAGATTGCCAACGACCAAATAACCGAACAACAGAATTCTCCTTCCGCTATGTTTTCTATGGAAGAGATATTAACCAAGAATGAGCTGCGTGATCTGGTTGAATTTCTTAGTCAATTGCAGGAAACAGATACCGGAGAGGCAGAACAGGGACACGGTCAGTAGGAATCGGATAAAAAACTAGAACAAACACTATTACACTAAAAAGGGCAGCGTTTCAAACGCTGCCCTTTTTTATATATCCGTCTAAATTAATTCTCAAATACCTTCACCAAGGTGTTCGTGATTATTCAAACAGATGATTCCACAATATATCATGGACCTGAACAGCTGAAATTGATTCTTCCGGAATGAGATCAACCGACTGTGAGGCAATAAGTGGGTTCTTATTTTCATCTTCTTCCATGCGTCCGTGTGAACCTCTAACTCCTTTACCATTGATAGGAATCAAATCCATTACATATCGAAAACCAAGCTTTTTACGGAGCAGCTTCCCGGCCGTTTTCAGTTTTGGAAAACGAATATCAGGATCAAAAAGCATTTCCGCGGGATCATATCCCGGTTTGTCGTGTATGGAAACCGTAGGAGCAAAATCTGGTGCTTTATTGTCATCCAGCCAGTAGTAATACGTAAACCAGGCACCCGGCTCTGCAATGGCGACCAGTTCTCCTGATCGCGGATGGTCAATGCCCATCTCTTTCTGACCTTCTTTCCCAAGAATGCGTTCCACTCCGGGAATATTTTCCAAAAGCTCTTTTATCTTTTCAACCTCAGAAGATTCTTCTACATATATATGGGCTACCTGATGATCTGCTACCGTAAAGGCCTGACTGGCCCCGGCATCAAAAACTTCCCCGCCTAACTCTTCCCGAACGGTAATATATCCTCCCTTTCGTAGCACCCGGTTTAAGTGGACCGGCTTATCTACCGAGGAGATACCATACTCCGACAAAATGATGACCTTGCGTCCCTTTTCTTCATAAAAGGACACCAGGTCTTCACACAGCTCATCAACCTTCTGCATATCTTTTTTGATTACAGGATCATCCGGTCCCACCCGCTGAAGGTTATAGTCCATATGTGGAATGTAGACCAGGGAAAGTGTGGGATCATATTTTTGAGCGACAATCTTAGCTGCATCTGCAATCCATCTGCTTGCCTTGATCGAAGTATTGGGTCCCCAAAAATTGAACAAGGGAAATTGCCCCAGTTCCTCCTGCAGCTCATCTCTCAGCGACATGGGATTTGCATAAATATCCGGCACTTTTACTCCATCCTTGCGGTACATAGGACGTTCAATAACCGTATAATCCGCTCCAGAGTAGGCAGCATAACGCCAAAAAAGATTGGCAGAGCTAAATGAAGAATCTCTCTGTTTAGCTCGGTCCCAAATTTTATCTCCCTGCATTAACTTCCCCGACCTCATCCATAATCGTACTTCTGCGGTATCCCGAAAGTACCAGCCGTTGGCAACAACGCCGTGCTCTGAAGGCTTTTCCCCGGTTAAATAAGTTGCCTGCACGGAACAGGTAACAGCCGGAAGCATGGATTGTACAGAAGCTACTTTCCCCTGCGAAAACCATTCTTTTAAAAAAGGGGTATGATCTCCTATTAAATCGGGTGTTAATCCAACGATATTCAGAACCGCTATTTTATTCATAACTTTTATATTCTATGTAAGAATCATATCGGTGTGATTATCAGAAATGGCCAAGCGTCCATTTGTATTCTCGTTCAATTGAATCCAATAAGTTTGTTTTTAGATGTTTTGGCAGCACATCCCAGGTATAGGTTTCTATTTCAAAGTGCGTACAATCA
>JBEPXF010000296.1:0-3964 GCA_041642075.1 Fodinibius sp. | reverse complement strand
CCTTCCCTGCTATTATGTTGGCTCTAAATTATGACTGAATTTTCTGCTCATTATACAGATACGGCTTCAATATTTTTTTTCGTACCTTTGAGTGAGCCACTGTGTAAATAAACATATCACTTTTTTATGCGTATTATCACCGGCCTTTTAAAGGGTCGAAATATCCATATTCCCAAAACACTGAATGTGCGTCCCACTACAGACCGGGTAAAAGAGGGGCTTTTTTCCACTCTTGACTCCCGAAAATACATTCGTGGGGCAAGAGTTCTTGATCTTTTCGGGGGTTCTGGCAATTTGGGGATTGAAGCGCTTTCCCGGGGGGCTGAAAGCGTGCTATTTGTAGACAGTGATCGCCGCAATATCAAGCATATTGAAAGAATTGCAAAAGAATTTGAACTTTCGGACCAAATACGAACCACCCCCTCAAAAGTAGAAGATTTTTTAGAGGGTATGGCTCTTCCTTACGATATAATTTTTTCCGATCCTCCCTATGATTATCCCTATATGGAACAAATGATTAACACCATTATACAGGATGGGTGGCTTGCTGAAAATGGATGGCTTATTGTGGAACATGATAAACGCCACAATTTTACGGAAGACCCTTACTGTGCAGCTGAAAAAAATTACGGGCGTACCTGTGTCAGTTTCTTTCTGGCTGAAAAAGGAGTCGAATTCTAACTTCAAACTACCCTTATGGATACTTTAGCTCTTTATCCTGGTTCTTTTGATCCCTTTACCTATGGACATCTGGATATCCTCGAACGTGCCACCGATCTGTTCGACAAAATTATTGTTACTATTGCCATTAATAACAGAAAAGATTCCGTATTCAGCGGAGATGAGCGCGAAGCGTTGATACAGCAAAGTATTGAAAACAAAGAGTGGTCCTCGCGGGTTGAAATACAACAATTTACGGGGTTATTGGTTGATTTCGCCAAAGAAAAAAATGCCCAGACGCTCATTCGCGGAGTACGACAGATTTCCGATTTTGAATATGAATTTCGAATGGCTCTTACCAATCGACGTCTTGCTCCAAATGTAGATACAGTTTTTCTCATGCCAAATGAACAGCTTACCTTTATATCAGCTTCCCTGGTTAAAGAGGTGGGTTACTGGGGGGGAGATCTATCCTCTTTTGTACCCGAACATGTAGCGAAGGCCCTTAAAGAAAAGTTTGAAGAACAAAAGCAAAAAGAGCTTTAAAGATACTGATGTGGGTGAGAACTATCTGCTTGACATTTCCCTTTCTAAAGGGGTAGGTACCTGACGAAGATTTACGATTCGATTACTTTCTCTGGATGTTTGGCTAAGTCGGGAAACTCCCGCAGAAGCTGTTTATCCATCGTGATTAATTCGAGATCGAGATCCTTGGCTAAGCTTACAAATTCACAATCGTAAGAGGAACAATTCGATTGGCTGACGTGATGCAGAACTCGTAATGAGTTCACCTGAAATTGGTAGTCTTTCATTTGAAGTTCGGCCTTCTCCATAATCAGCAAAGCTTCTGCTAAATCAATCAGCTCTTTTCTTAAATACAGCGTTACTACATTTCGAAATTCACTTCGCCAAAGAATAGGGGCCACCCATTGTGGATCTTTTTGATAGAGCTCGTCACAAAGTTCTGTTGAATCTGATGGAAACCAAAAATGAGCAAGAATATTCGTATCAACAACGATCATGGACGACCTTGATTTATCGCGGATTCAATCTCTTCGGAAGAAAGACTTCCTTTTGCTTTTTTTCGCAAGCGACGTGCTTCTTGCAAAATATCGTCAGGAGAAACCTGTTGAGGTTTGACGGTTTGCTCTAAACAGGCAATAATTTCACTGTTGATACTGCGATGGTGAGCCTTGGCCTGCTCACGGACTCGATCGTAAATTTCTTCTGGAATGTTTTTTACTGTGATACTAGGCATAAGAGCTTAGTTTCGTTATGGTTTCTATATGAAACTAAAAAGGGCAAGAGATTATTGCAAGAAAAATGAAGGTGTATAACGGCCTACTGCGCAGAAGTAGTAAGCTACGTAGGCTGTACATAAGCTGCACACGCAAGAATGTTGATTTGTTAAATAATGAATGATGAGCTAAAAGCCAGAGAGTAGCAGCGGCCTGCTCACCGAAGCTCTGGTTTTGAAGCGTAGGAGAGCGAGGCGTCCCCGCTAAATGCACAGGTGATACCCACTACCTAGTTTTTAATAAGGTGGAATTTTTATTTTGAAAATCGAGTATATAAGTTTTATCAAAATTAGAGTTGTATGTTTTTTCTAATGCTGGACCAGTTACTTCAAACCATGATGAAGGCAAAGATCCATCAACAACTAGTAAGAGCCAAATTCTATCACAGCAAGATCTATATTTTTCAATTTTTTTATTTTTTGAGGTAATACCTTCTTCAACATATTCAGCTGAAATTTCAGAATAAGCACCACGAATCCCATTTGGATAAAATTTGGATTCTTCAATATTATCTAATCGAACAATTTTCACCATTGATACTTCAGATGGTAAGATATTGACATCAATAGATCTACGAATATTATTATAAGCTCTATTTTCCACAGGTATATTTTTCTTAACTATATCTACCAGTTGTTCTGCAAGTCGATCTACCTTTCCTTTCCCCAAATTTGCATGAACCGAAAAAATAACATAGGCGTTTACTGTACTAAAATTAAGACTGTTATATAATCGGGTTGCTTCATTAAGTATTTCAAAAATATAATTATATCTAGCTTGTAATATTGTACCGTCTTTTCGTGGCTCATGGAATAATTCAGTTAATTCTATTCCAGTTATGTGATGGTCGTTTTTAACTAAAAAGTCAGGTCTTTCTCGATTAATAATCTCCCCATCTGGAAAATTTTTGATGCTTTCTTTGAAAGCAAAAAGATGAGCTTTCTCTCTATTTTGTTGATATTTTCGTGACATTTGTTGTGGATATAACTTTGCCTTATACATCTCAATAAAATACTATCCATTGTACACATAATTTGCAAAAGTGGGGATCATTTAATGGTGGGGCAGATAAATGGAATATTATCTGAATAACCAACGTGGAGACGAATACCCATAATATGCATGCATAAAACATTTTATATGTACGGGTGAACGGTACAAACGCCTGTCAGCACCTAATTTATTAAGGGCCAGACCTATCCTATTTACTGCAATGCCACTTTGACGGCAATATTCAGAGCTCCTACCCCACTCCCTATAATAAAACAGACCACTTTCCGGTAGGGAAGCAGGGTACTTCGGGATAGGGAAGTTACCTACTTCCGCATAAGGAAGTGGCCTGTTACAGCCAAGAAGCATTACCGCGCAAAGGCGACAGGTTCTATTCTACCGTTAGTTCAGGGGTGAATACACCGGTGCGCAGCGTATTGCTGTTATAGGTTGTATTGCGAACTTCCAGCCGATAGGTGCCGGCAGCCAAATTCCCGGGGATCTGCAGGGTGAGAGTCTTGGGTTCGTTGGTACGGATCTGGGTGGCCTCCGTCTCCGTATCGTCTGACTGGCTGACAAAGAAGACCCCTTCCTCTTCAAGATTACTGAGGATCTTCAGGTTGGTGCCGGTCACTTCCAGCACGCCATCGGGCGTTATGATATCGTTGTTGGTGGCACTGCTCCAATCATAGATACTGTCAACTTCAGGCGTAATATCCCGTCCATCAACCCTGCGCAGGGTAATCTCATCAGTAACCCCGGTAACAGATTTTTTTGGAATTATGCTCACCAGCACCTCGTGGCGGGCCGGGTCGAATTTATCATCGTCGTTCTGGAATACTCCGGTGATGCCAAAGCGTGTGCGGACGTAGTCGTCGGTGTAGCCTTTGCCATCGCGGATATAATCGGTAATTTGCTGCCAGTAGTTATCAATGACGGCATTAGTCTCGGTGGTTTTGAGAATAGAACCGGGGCCTGTTATTTCCTCGATCAGGTCCTCGCGAGTATTCATAGTT
>JBEPXF010000295.1:0-3986 GCA_041642075.1 Fodinibius sp. | reverse complement strand
CGGCATCAAACCCAATGCCGGACCACCCCTCTCGAGAGGGGAATTATTCGGGACAATCATTTCATTATTTGACCAAATCTATATCTGTGCATCTCAGAAGTCCCCTCCGTGGGAGGGGTGCCGAGGAACGAGGCGGGGTGGGTAATGACAGATCCGTTGTTTTTCTCAGGCATGGACTTTTTAGCAAGTATTAGCTCTTTTATTCTATTCCGACTTTTGGCATTGCTCCGCCGGTAGTCGGACAGGCTACAAAAGGCTCGTAAAAACTCTAGGACCATTTAACTCCTCGTTGTTGACTTCATCCATATACGTTGATCACGGCTACAGCCAGCCCCTCGTCACACAGAAATAGTCCGGGTGGGTTTTGTAGCTCTCAATAGAATTCGTGAATAACCTGACCTTGAAAAGAGAACGAGTCCACTTAGGGAAAGAAGGGTCCGCGAAATGTACAAAGGAGAAATCCGGGGTCTGGGGAATAGCGGGAAAGCTCTGATAAAAATGACTCCCGTGGCCGGGTTATCCCCGTATTGGAACTTACAACAAAACAATATCTGGCTATTCCCCAGGGAGTTTTTGGTTCTAGCTCTGCTAGTCCGACTGCCGGCGGATTCCTCCGTGAAAAATGAACATTCTAACGTAGCTTTAGAAAAGATACTACTTGATCATCCCCCTGGCCCCCTTCAGTTCTCATTTATCAACTTTTCAACCGCCCGTGCCACAAGGGGGACTTTATGTTCTGTGGCTAAAAATAGGTAGGAGAATTATATCCAGCTGACCCTAAAAATACTGCTGGACAAAATAAAATGACTCAACCTTACAACCTTTAACCTGCAACATTCAACATGTAGCCTGTAACTTAAGACTTTCTACTTAATACTTAACACTTCTACCCTCTCAACTTATCAATAATCACCCGGATGTCTTTATCCTCGAACATGCGGATCAAGCCAAGGACCTTGGGAAGCAGAAAACCCGGGGGATCGAGCACCCTCTTGGCAACCTTCACTATCTGTTCATCCATCTCGCGGATGATATGATCCTTCTCCTCCTCTTCGGCATGCGCCAGAATCACAGCGGCATTCCATGCAAAGTCCCGGGCTCTCCGTAAACTGAAATTAATAATGTCCTCATCGTTTCGCTCCCCTATCCAGTCTAGCAGAAACAACAGCGGGGACGCCCGGCAGATACGTAACTGCATCTCATCAATAAGTTCTTCCAGCAGATTATTCACCGTCATAAAATCCTTTTTAAGGGAAGGTATCTGTCCGCCGGGAGCCGTCTCGGCCGCAGCAATCCCCAGATCCAGGTTGATATGCGCATTCATGCCCAGCATCAGGTGCTGCAAAATGATGGGCTTTCGTCCGTCCGGGTCCTCCGCAGCACGGAAAGCGATCTTCCACACAAAAGGAACCGGCTTATCGTGCCGGTAGCGCCAGAAAGCCCGGATATATTTCTTTGCAAAATCAACATCGAAGCGCTCCATCCGCCGGAGATCTTCGAACTGTCCCTTCTCAATCCCTTCCGCTATCCTGACGGTCGTTCGGCGATATACATAGGCAAAAATCGCCAGCGGACTCCCTTCCTCCACCGAAGTTTCAATGATATAATCAAGCTCTTCCAGTACCCCGTCAATCGTAGTCAGTTCAGCCATAACCGTATCCTATTTCTACCCAATATCTATCAAATTTTTCCCTCGGTTATATACAAGAGTGGAAGGAAATAGGCAAATGGTAATGGACTGCAGATCACCTACTGCGGCATCCGTTCACCGATCCCATACCTGACCTATCATATATTTGTTAAAAAGATCTCATTGCCTCCATTTCGATAATCGACCTACCTCTGGTGTGGGGATTCATTTCTGCGGGTATGTAATAAAAGCTACAAGCATTTCTTTTTTTTGACCCATCTCTCCCCGACAAGTGTATCGGGACAGGGTTGTTCTCCCTTCCCTGCGCGCAAGGAAGGGAGAAACGCCTGAATAAAACTTAATATATCTGGATTCTTTGTGCTCACATGAATAAAAAGACCTAAACTTAAAACCTTAAAACATTCAACCTTTAACCTGCAACTTTCAACATTCAATATTTAGCCTTCAGCCTTAATCCTGCAGCTTAACACTTTCTACTTGATACACTTCTACCCTCTTTGCCTCTTGGTTGCCATCACGCAACAGCCGACCCAACCATGGTACGACTATGGTACGAGGAAGACCCAAGGAAAACCCCTGCAAATCTTCGGATAGAAAAAAAGCGGTCGAAGTTGTTGGTCTGATCCTCAAATACTCCTGATATGGAAGCGCTGGTTTTAAACAGCGGCGTATTGATGCGGTCGCCGTTACTCAGGAATTTAGCCAATACCGCCTGGTAATCTTCCATCACGGAAAGGATATCGGCTTTGGTAACGGTTGACCCCCGATCGGCCATCTCGTCGATGATATCGTCCATCGTTCGCGTCTGCTGATCCTGGACTACCGCCATGTAGTCGCTGGGATCGTCTGTAAGATGATTAGGAATTAATGAATAATTTATACTCATGGTGCTATGATATTTTAGTTATTGTTTTGTTTTTTACATCTCTTGAGAGGACACTATTTTAGGTCTCTCATTAATAGTAAGTACCATTTGGAGGCCAATCCTTACAAAAAATTTCCGGAGAAAGGGATTTTTTTGTGTTGGATAGGTATATGACTGGGAATAGATTAGCGCAAAAACCTCTTTAAAGGGTAACCTGACTTTTTCCTTTAAGAAAGGTATAATGATTTTGGCAAACGGTCCCCGATATATTTTAAGCTGTAGAAAATCAGGACACTCGACCAGGACTTTTAAACACCTGATCGTGATTCCAGGCAATATAATCGACACTTGGCTCATACACCGCGCGAACCGGCGGACGCATTTCATCGCCATGAAAACGACCCAGCCACAAATCAAAACCGTCGGTGCCGATGACTTTTTCGGATACCAAAAACCGCTGATCTTTATTAAGAGTAAAAGCCCCTAAATCAAACAGCTTGTGATGCATGGTACATAGGGCAATGCCGTTGGATACCTCATCCGGTCCGCCCGCGCTGTGCCATTTGATATGCGCGGCTTCTATGCAGATGGTTTTGGAACCAATGCGGACGTCAAAATCGCAGACCGCACACCGGTGCTCGTACGCCTGCAATACATTCAATCTGAAATTAGGATCGCGTGCTTTTCGGCTTACCTCCTGATCCTCAAGATTCAATCCCGTTTCGTGAATAATGTCTTCGTGGATGGTATCGGGGAAATGGGAATCCAGCAGATCCGAGCAGATCGTGCTGACAAGAGCAGGTTTTTGTTTCAAGAGCTCATACACATCAGACGTAAAGCCGGCCCGGATATCTTTATTTCTCAGTTCGGTTTTTCGAACTCCTCCACTGCTGTTCAGTGTTAGCTCATTATCGCCTTCCACTTCCCACATCCCGTCGTTGCGTAACCGCCAGAACGGATAATGCGTGTTGCCCGCATTACGCGGAGTACCGAATTCTTCCAACAGTCGTTCCAGCTTCCCTTCCACCATCTTATAGGGAAGCAACCGCTGATCCTGATTTTGCAAATAGCCGAGGGCCAGCATCACAAGTAAGGGTTTATGAGGTGCCCTGCGGTCGCCGCTTCTCCAAATCGTCAGCGACTGGAATTTATTTCGGATTTCTTGTTCGCTCATCGTTCTACCTCAAAATAACTTTTGGAGTATATCAATCTCTGTATCACTCATAGAAAAAGGGATTGCCGTAAGGTTAAGTTGAATATGCCGATTCCCTCGACTTATTTCTGCCGTGTGCACATGACGATCACGCTCTATTAGCGACTTCCACGTTCCCTTTTTACAGGGATACATAAGTGAACAACGAATTTCTTTGTCCTCTGGAAGGGAAGCATAAGCTAATATTTGGAGCAAATCGTTACGGTGCCGCTCCCTGATAGTATCCCCAATATTATACCAACTTTCGGTATTCAAAT
>JBEPXF010000294.1:0-4029 GCA_041642075.1 Fodinibius sp. | reverse complement strand
AAAAAAGAACAAGTTTACAACCATTCTCAAACAAAAGATAAGTCTAACAGAGGAACTCGTTACTGCCGGTAGATGCTGTGAACTGCTTCAGGAAATACCGCCAAGAATCCCTCTTTGAGCCGTGACCGAATACCGGCGGTAAGAGCGACTAGGGAGATTGATTGGGTACATTTTTTTAGGGATCCCTCACCTAAGTGGACTTCTAAAATACTCTCATCAAGTCCGGGATGACACAGTGGGTTATGTGATATTTATTAGCTATTTAATCCAACTGCTAAACGGGTTGGCTACTAAGTAACTTGTTAGTAATTCGTAAATTATAAAATGACAAGCTCTACTAATAACCTTTAACAAATAACGAAAAACTACACCTTCACCACTTCAATATCTCGCTCCTTAAACCCTTCTTCAAATTCCAGAGAGAGATTCGTATCGGTAATAATCGTTTCTATAGGATCCAAGTCACAAATATAAGAGAAACTATGCCGACCAAACTTAGAAGAGTCAGATACCAAAATAACCGTATTTGACCGCTCAACCATCATCCGGTTAAGCTGTGCTTCCTGCGGATTCGGCGTGGTCAATCCATGCTCAAAATCCATCCCATCAACGCCCAGGAATAATTTATCAAAATAATAATTCTGCATCATCCGCTCCGCTTCCGGTCCTACCAGGGAATACGACTTATCCCGAAGCACGCCACCGGTAAGCATCATCCGCATCCCAGACACTCCTGCCAGCTCAACGGCAATATTGATGGCATTGGTCAGGAGCGTCAAGTTCTCTTTATCCTTCAAACGGAGGGCAATTTCGCGGGTGGTGGTTCCCGAATCCAAAATAATAGAGTCTCCATCTTTAACCAATCCTGCCGCATATTCTCCGATCCGTCTTTTTTCTTCTACATTTATTTTCTGCTTTTCTTCCAGCGAGGGGTCGTTATAGACATTGTTGCGAAGAAGGGCGCCACCATAGGTACGATGGATGAGTCCTTTTTCTTCAAAAAAATCCAGATCGTTGCGAATAGTTACGGTTGAAACATCAAACTCTTCACTCAGTTCATCAACACGAACGGATCCCTCACTTTGTATTTTTTGTATTATTTTATCTCTTCGATCAACGGTAGACTTCATAGCTTATATATTTATTATAGGGCAAATAATTAGGGCAAAAAATAAGAATTGTAATAGCCATCTTATTTGTAATGTCAAATAAAGATTTTAAAAAGTAAACACTTAATCGGTTTTCCCAAAAAAGGAAAACATCTTATCCTTAATTATTATAAAATCATAATATTTCTACACGTTCAGATAGGTTGTCCAGCATATCTTCCACTATAGCATTTAAATCGTACTGATGGTGCCACCCCCACTGCTCACGTGCGGGGGTATCATCAATGGAATCGGGCCAGGAATCTGCAATATCCTGTCGATAATCGGGTTCATAATTAATTTTAAAACCAGGGATATGGTGTCTGATAACTTCAGCTATTTCTGCCGGCGTAAAACTAACCCCGGAAAGATTATAACTTCTGCGGACTTCTATATCTTTCTCATCGGCCTGCATTAACTGGACGGTTGCATTAACCGCATCTTCCATATACATCATAGGAAGGGAGGTATCTTTGGCTAAAAAACAATCATAAGCCTGTCGCTTTAGCGCTTTATGATGGATGTCCACCGCATAGTCGGTTGTCCCGCCTCCGGGCATGGATTTATAACCGATTAGTCCCGGATAGCGAAGACTTCGGACATCCACTCCAAACCGCTGGTAAAAATAAGCGCACCACTGCTCGCCTGCTACTTTACTGATGCCGTAAACCGTAGTGGGGTTAAGGGCTGTATTCTGCGGAGTCTGCTGTTTGGGAGCATCGGGTCCGAAAACCGCGATGGAGCTGGGCCAGAAAATTTGTCCGAGTGACTTTTCCCTAGCCACCTTAAGGATATTCAGGAGTCCCCCCATATTCAGCTTCCAGCCGAACTCTATATCCTGTTCGGCCTTGGCGGAAAGCAGGGCCGCCAAATGGTAAACGTGCTTGATTTCGTATTGATCAATGATTTCTTCGGTACGTTCCCGGTTAAGCACATCCAGCTCTTCAAAGGGTCCCTCCGCCACTTCGCCCTCTGGGGGACGAATATCCGTGGCGAGCACATTATCCTTACCGTAAACAGACCGCAACTTACCTGCCAGCTCACTTCCGAGCTGTCCGCTGGCACCTGTAATTAAAATCTTTGTCATAACGTAAGGTTATGCGAGTTCTTTTTTGACTTCGGTAAAGGCTTCAATCGCCTGATCCAAGTGCTCTTTCTCATGGACCGCAGAAAGCTGTACCCGAATACGCGCTTCTCCTTTGGGTACCACCGGGTAGTAAAAGCCGATCACATAAATACCCTTTTCCAGCAGTTGCTCGGCATATTTTTGGGCTTTCTTGGCATCATACAGCATGATCGGCACAATCGGATGCGTACCCTCTTTAATATCAAAACCGACATTCTTCATACCCTCCCGGAAGTAATTGGTGTTATCCTCCAGTTTGTCCCGGAGCTCGGTGGTTTCATTCAGTAAATCCAGTACCTCAATAGACGCACCGGTTATGGATGGAGCCAGCGTATTGGAAAAGAGATAGGGCCGGGATTTCTGGCGAAGCATATCCACAATTTCCTGACGCGCTGCCGTAAATCCGCCGGAAGCACCGCCCAGTGCCTTTCCGAGCGTACCGGTGATGATATCCACACGTCCCAGTACATCGCGGTATTCCGGCACGCCGAGACCGGTTTCACCAATAAATCCCGTAGCATGGCATTCATCCGACATGACCAGCGCATCGTATTTGTCGGCCAGGTCGCAGATCTTATCCAGTTGGGCGATTGTCCCATCCATTGAAAAGACGCCGTCGGTGGCAATGATCTTCACTTCGGCATCCGAAGCTTCCTGGAGTTTCTCTTCAAGCGACTCCATATCGTTATGGGCATATACGTAGCGATCAGCCTTGCAGAGGCGCACTCCGTCAATAATAGAAGCGTGATTCAGCTGATCCGAAATAATGGCATCATCAGGTCCCAGTAACGGTTCGAAAATTCCTCCATTTGCATCGAAACAGGCCGCATACAGGATAGTATCGTCGGTATGCAGAAAGTCCGCCAACTTAGCCTCCAGCTCTTTGTGGATGGTTTGGGTGCCGCAGATAAAGCGTACGGAAGACATACCGTATCCATACTCATCAATTGTTTCTTTGGCCGCTTTGAGTACCCGGGGATGAGAAGATAATCCCAAATAATTATTGGAGCAGAAATTGATGACCTCCTCCCCTCCTTCCGTATTGATCACCGCCCCCTGGGGAGTGGTAATAATGCGTTCCTTTTTATACAGGCCTTCTTCTTTTAACTCGGAAAGTTCTCCTTTAAGACGTTCTTTAAGATTCTTACCCATGGTATTCTATTAATCCTTCAGTTAGCATTACCGTTTGGCTGATATTTTTTATTTATCCATCGCTGATACTTCAACGTCTCCTATATGTAAATGTAGTTCAGTGAAAATAAGGAAAGTTTGACAAAATATTTTGCCCAATTCCGGCAGGGCCACAGACTCAGGCTTTAAAGAAGAACCTTATTTCTCTAAAAAGAATGTTGTAGATGTTGATATGAAACTATTATATTTAGCGTCTGATTTTGAGCAGGTTACTTACAACGGAAGTATCATTTCGTTATATTGTATTCCTTAACATATTGACTGATGCCCGAGTGGCGGAATTGGTAGACGCGTTGGACTTAAAATCCATGTAGAATTCCCTTCCTCAACCGCGCTAAGGCCTCCTTTTATCACTTAGACACCAAGTAGACACCTGTCTACTGCCGCTATTATCGTAGTTCTTGTTAGCCGCTTTGTGTGAACAAATAACTGGCTCACCCAAAGTATTTTAGGCTAATATCGGCATCATGTTCTCTTAATTTCTAACGAAATGGAGACTTACTTATGGACTACGATATCTACCCCTTCAAACGCTATAGCAAATACCGACTTTACGTGGTATTC
>JBEPXF010000293.1:0-4051 GCA_041642075.1 Fodinibius sp. | reverse complement strand
AGGAGAAATTCCTGCCCGAACTGAAAGAAGGGGAGGAAGTCGTTGAGAAGGGAATTGAGCCGATTTCTCATGAAACAAAACCGCCAGCCCGTTATACTGAAGCTACCCTTGTTAAAGAACTTGAAAAACGAGGAGTGGGACGTCCAAGTACGTATGCATCCATTATAAGTACGGTTCAGAATAGGGGTTATGTAGAAGCTGAGGGCAAAACGCTTGTCCCTACTTTTACAGCTTTTGCGGTTACAGAATTATTGGAAAAAAATCTGCATGATCTGGTAGACAGTGACTTTACGTCCGAGATGGAGGCGAAGTTGGATAAAATCGCGCGTGGTGAGCTCAATACCAATGATTACCTAAGTGAATACTATAAGGGAGAAAAAGGATTAAAAGCAAAAGTTGATGAGCAGGAAGATGAAATAGATCCCAAGGAAGCCCGACATCTTGATCTGCCTTTAAAAGATTTGAATGGTATTAAAGTTTTTGTCGGTCGTTATGGACCTTATATCAAAAAAGAGATGAATGGCGAGGAGCTAAGTACTTCTATCCCCGATAGCTGGAAGCCTAGCGATATTACTGTTGAAAAGCTCGAGGAATTGATTAAAGCTGAGGAAGAGGGTCCAAAATCTATTGGAGAACATCCGGAAACAGGAGAGTCCATTTTTGTGCTTAATGGCCGCTATGGACCCTATGTACAGCTGGGTGAAGTTACCGAGGATAATAAAAAGCCTGAACGTGCGTCGCTTCTAAAGGGAATGGAGCCCGAAGAAGTTGATGTTGATCTCGCTCTTCGCTTGCTGGAGCTTCCGCGTCCACTGGGCAAACACCCTGAAACGGACAAAGTGGTGAGAGCTGGTGTAGGTCGATATGGGCCCTTTGTGGTACATGACGGTACGTTTGCTTCGCTTAAAAAAAGTGATAGTGTGCTGGATGTAGAACTGGATAGGGCACTGGAGCTTTTGGAGCAGAAAAAAAGTAAATCGTCCCGTAAAAGTAATGTTATCAAGGAGCTTGGAGATCATCCGGAGGAAGGTAAAAAAGTGCGCGTTATGACCGGACGGTACGGACCTTATATAAAGTTTGGAAAAACGAATATAAGCCTGCCCGATGATTTTGATCCTGAGGATGTTACCATGGATATTGCGATGCAGCTGATCGCTGAAAAGGCCAAGTGATATTGACTGTTCGTTAAGGTGAGGGGAGAATAAGGCAATCTTATTTACCCTTCCCTGTTTCTGCTAAAATTCCCAAATTATAGATGACAATGATCTGTTAGTTTTCTAATTTGGTGTGTCATGGAAAAAACTTCAATACATTATTTTGAATATCCCCCGAATCTCCATGAGATTGATCTCGCGACACTGGTCTCCATGTATCGGGATCGGGGTATCCCCAAGAAAGCTAAACCCGGCGAATATTTTTCGTGTGCGGTAACCAAAAAGCTGATTAAAGAGGGGAAATGGTGGTTTGGACAGTATTATGAGCAACAGGCATGGGATCGTACACTAACCAAAAGCTGTGAGGGATATCCCCTGACTGAAGTGGAGATGAATATTTTGGGATTGGCTTATTCAGCCGATGATGAAGCCCCGCAGCGGGATTTTGTGGAGCAGCATTCGGGTACGGTCAATAAGCTTTCCTATATGATTGTGAATGATCTAAAGGAGTTCGGTTTTCTTTCAACGGATGACCACAAGCGCCTCTTTATTACTCCCCGCGGTGAAAAAGCCCTCCATGGAATAGCACAGCGGATCTATGGAAAGAAGTTCAACTCGGATATGTTGAAAGTGAACCGAAGTGACATCTCCAACCCTACTTTAGAGCAGGCTCAGAAAGAAGATCACGAGCAAACCAGTCTTTTTTAGGGGCTTCTTTTTTTGTGGCCGGCAAAAGTTAGCAAACTTCTCATCATAAGTGCTATATTGGATTGAGCACTCTTGCCGTCTTCCTCCTATTATGAACGCCGACATAGAGTTGAGAAGTTTTTATCCTTATCTCTATTACACTTTTTCTTTTTTAAAAACCCCTTTTCTTTATTATTTATACAGCAGTGCAAATCGAGAGCAACAAACTATCCATGTCTAATTACCTGATCGAGCAGTACCACAAAGAAGTTGAAAAAATTATTCGCTACGGCGGTTCGCGTAAAGAAACTTCTATCCGCAACGCCTTTCACAAACTGCTAAATGAGTACTGCCAGACCAAAGACTTTCTGCTGATTCCTGAGCTCGATTACAAACTTCCCAACGGCAAAACGGTATATCCCGATGGCACGGTAAAAGACGCTCTGCGGCTTGAATGGGGATTCTGGGAGAGCAAGGATACCTACGATGACCTGGATGCTGAAATACAGAATAAAATCGACAAGGGATATCCTACCGACAATATTCTGTTTGAGGATTCCGAAACCACGGTACTTATCCAGGCCGGCGAAGAGGTGATGCGTAAATCCATGAAAGATGCCGAAGGGCTGGATGCTTTGCTAACCCGCTTTATTGAATACCAGCGCCCGGAAGTGCGCAGTTTCCGGGAGGCCATCGAGCAGTTCAAGGAAGACCTGCCCAATGTGCTCGATGCACTGCGCGATATGATCGAAAAGCAGGCCGAAACCAACGAAGAATTCCAGCAGGCCCGCACCGAATTTTTGAAACTGTGTAAAGAATCGATCCACGAGGATGTTACCTTCGAGGATGTACGCGAAATGATGATTCAGCATATTTTGACCGACGAAATTTTCAGCTCGGTATTCGACGAGTCGCACTTCCACCGTGAAAACAATATCGCCAAAGAGCTGCAAGAGGTAGTCAATACCTTTTTTACAGGCGATGTGCGCCGCCGCACCATGGTTAATATTGAAGATTACTACAAGGTGATTAAAGCTGAGGCGGCTTCCATCAGCAATTACCATGAGAAGCAGAAGTTCCTGAAGGTGATCTACGAGAATTTCTATCACATCTATAATCCCAAAGCGGCCGACCGACTGGGCGTCTTCTATACGCCCAACGAGATTGTGGATTTTATGATCCGCAGCACGGATTACCTGCTCAACAAACATTTCGGGAGACTATTGAGCGACCAAAATGTGGAAATTTTAGATCCCGCCGCGGGCACGGGCACCTTTATGACCGACCTGATTGAGTACATGCCGCCCGACAAGCTGGAATACAAGTACGAAAACGAGATGCACGCCAATGAGGTGGCGATTCTGCCCTACTATATTGCCAACCTCAATATTGAGTTTACCTACAAGCAGCGCATGGACGATTACAAGGAGTTCGAAAATATCGTATTTGTGGATACGCTTGATAATCTCGGCTTTAAGCGGGTGGGTAAGCAGGATGACCTGTTTGGATTCAGCGCTGAAAACACCGAGCGCATTTAGCGGCAAAACGAGCGCAAGATTTCGGTGGTGATGGGCAACCCGCCCTACAGCGCCAAGCAGGAAAATTACAACTACCAGAATGCCAACCGCGCCTACAAGCGAATCGACCAGCGCATCAGGGACACCTATATTAAAGAGGGCACCGCTCAAAACCAGATTACCGTCTATGATATGTACACCCGCTTTTTCCGCTGGGCAACCGATCGGCTGGATGAAAACGGCATCGTAGCATTTGTAAGTAATAATTCATTCTTGAATGCGCGTGCTTTTGATGGATTTCGAAAAGTCGTTGGGGATGAATTTAACTATCTCTATGCGATAAATCTGAAGGGTGATGCCCGAACCAGTGGTGAGCGTCGCCAAAAAGAGGGTGGTAATGTGTTTAACGATCAGATTCGTGTTGGGGTAGCGGTATATTTCTTTATCCGTAAGGAAGAAGCCGAAGGATTTAAGATATTATACAATGAGATCAATGACTATGTTAAGGCCGATGCAAAACAGAAATACCTTTCGGAAAATACCATCAAGTCGTTGAACTTTGACCATATCCGTCCGAGCAAGCGAAACAACTGGTTAAAGCTAGCCGACAACAATTTTGAGGATCTGATTCCGCTCATCGATAAAGACGTAAAGAAGGGAAAATCGGAAAAGGCCATTTTTAAGCTTTTTTCG
>JBEPXF010000292.1:0-4069 GCA_041642075.1 Fodinibius sp. | reverse complement strand
CGGGATCATTGAATTTTATTCCTCTTTTGGCACGGATAAAGAGTTGGAGAATCATTTCCATTTCGGGGAGAGAGGAAAGTATATCCGGAAAGTTTTTATTGAAATGTAGGACCTGGGCACGAGCTTTAAGATCCGAATCTTCAGAAAAGTAAACAGGATCATTGAGCCAGAGATGCGGAAGATTCTCACCGATCATTACAATCTCTCCCTCTTCAAACTTTTCAATACTGTCTCCCACAAACCGCGTTCCTGTGCTTTCTCGCACAACCACCAGTTCTATTTCCGGATGGTAATGCCATATTTTGAGAAAATTATCATATAGATGTTCCCTGAGCATTACCGAACGATCTTCTACAACAGACCTGCTAATGGCTTGCGCTTTCATTTCGTTCTTGGAGGTTTGAAATATTTTTGTAAAAAGATACTGTATATATATTTATATGCCAGTTTTTCTATAGGATGCAAAAAAAGTATTACTTTTTGCAAAAATAATAGTAGAATATGGGTGTATTACTTTTAATAATTATTAAAAGTAATTGAATAAAGGGATTTTGGTAGAAAAGTATGGCCTATGTTCTTTTGGAAGGATCTAACAAAGAATTTAATCTCTCCTGCCGAAATAAAAATTTATTATGCACTTAAATATTTAAACCGAATAACTATGAAGGTATTTAAACTCGTATGTTGTTTCTTCATTCTATTGTTTGGTTATGCCATTGGGCAGGCACAAGATACTGATCTGCAACTTTGGTACGAACAGCCGGCTCAGGAGTGGGTGGAAGCACTACCCATAGGCAATGGCAGTTTGGGTGCTATGATATTTGGCAAACCTCATAAAGAACGTATCCAGTTAAACGAAGAAAGTGTATGGACCGGGCATCCCATCGACCGGGCTAATCCAGAAGCTCCGGTTTATATGGATTCGGTTCGGTCTCTTCTGTTTGCAGAAAAATATACCGAAGCAGAACAGCTGGCTCAGGAAAAAATAATGGGAACCCGGCTGGAGCAAGGAGAGCACACTTATCAGACACTTGGCAATCTATACCTGACGTTTCCGGATTCATCCGCCATTGATAACTATCGCAGGGACCTGAATCTCCATACTGCAGTGGCATCCGTCAGTTTTGAAAAGGAGGGAGTAAGCTATAAAAGAGAGTTGTTTTCCAGCAATCCGGATCAGCTGATAGTTGTTAAGCTTTCTGCCGATCAGCCGGGCCATCTTTCATTTGATTTACAACTCAATAGGCCAAGTCCCAATAAGGAGATCTCTGTTTCTGAGAAAGAAATTGTAATGAAAGAACATACCGGAAATGGTGAAGGCGTTCGTTACACCGCCCGGCTTAAATTAAATTCGGAGGGAGGATCGGTAAGCATAACCGAGTCAACCGTACATATTTCTGATGCAGATGAAGTGACGTTATTCCTGGCTGCCGCTACCGACTATCGTGACGAAAATCCCGATAAGCTTACCGAAAAGCGACTTAAAAGTGCAGCACAGTATACGTATGATGAGCTTAAACAGCGTCATATTGAGGATTATCAGGAGTTATTTAATCGGGTAGCCTTGGATTTGACTGATGAATCTGTTACAGATATGCCTACCGACAAGCGGCTAGAAAAGGTAAAGGAGGGAGCGGTTGATCCTCATCTGACAGAACTCTATTTCCAATATGGCCGCTACCTGTTGATCAGCAGCTCGCGTCCGGGTTCACTTCCTGCTAACCTCCAGGGTATTTGGGCTGAGGGAATGGCACCGCCCTGGAATGCTGATTACCACATTAACGTCAATCTGCAGATGAATTACTGGCCGGCAGATTTGACGAATCTTTCGGAAACCTACGAGCCCTTTTTCGATTTTGTAGAAGATTTACGAGAACGTGGGCGGGAAACAGCCCTAAATACCTACGACAGTCGCGGGATGGTGGCTCACCATACTACTGATGCATGGCATTTTACCGATCCTATCGGACAAACCTATTGGGGGCTTTGGCCGATGGGCGCGGCTTGGCTGTCAATGCATTTCTGGGATCACTATGAATTCGCTCAGGATAAAACTTTTTTAGAGGAACGCGCTTATCCACAACTGAAAGAAGCAGCTACCTTTTTTGCAGATTACCTGGTGGAGGATCCTAAGACAGGGCATCTGGTTACAGGGCCCTCTATGTCCCCTGAAAATCAATACATAGCACCCAATGGAGAAGTGGCCAGTATTACTATGGGACCTACGATGGATATGCAGATTCTGCATGAGCTTTTTGGGGCAACCATAAAATCGGCCAAGCTGCTGGATATGGATGTTGCCTTTCGGGATACATTACAGAATCTAAAAGATAATCTCGCGCCGGTACGGATAGGAGATAACGGAACCATTATGGAATGGAATCGGGATTTTGAAGAGGAAGATCCGGGCCATCGCCATATTTCCCATCTCTATTCTCTTCATCCGGGCGATGCCATTAATGAAAAAGATACGCCCGAACTATTTAATGCGGCCCGTAATACAATTGATCGAAGGCTTGAGCATGGCGGGGGCCATACGGGATGGAGTCGCGCATGGATTATCAACTTCTTTGCTCGTCTCGGTGATGGAGAAAGAGCCCATGAAAATGTTCAGGCACTGTATCGAAAATCCACCCTTTCCAATCTTTTCGATACCCATCCTCCCTTTCAGATTGATGGTAATTTCGGGGGGACGGCCGGTATTGCGGAGATGCTCTTGCAGTCTCATTCGGGATATATAGAACTGTTGTCGGCTCTTCCGGATGCATGGCCGAATGGGAGTGCAGAGGGACTTAAAGCACGGGGAAATATAGAACTTGATATTTATTGGAAAGACGGTATGTTGGAAAATATTAAAGTCTATGCCCAGGAACCCGGGGACTATCAATTTAAGTATCAGGATGATGTGTTGAAGCTTTCTATGGAGGAAGACGAAGTACGAACGATTACACCTAAAGCATTTCAATAAATGGATGATATTAAAATAACAGAAGTTGAAGTTAAGGATATACGCTTCCCAACCAGTCAGGATCTTGATGGTTCCGATGCGATGAATACAGATCCGGATTATTCTGCGGCATATCTTATTATAAAAACAAATAAAGAGGTTGAAGGGCACGGCCTCACTTTCACCATTGGCCGCGGTAATAATCTATGTGTACAAGCGATTAAAGAGTTTGTACCCCATGTGCTTGATAAACCATTTGAAAGTATTACCAATGATTTCGGCGCTTTTTGGAGGCAGCTGGCCCGGGATAGTCAACTACGCTGGTTGGGGCCCGAAAAGGGAGTCATTCATTTAGCCCAGGGAGCCTTTGTTAATGCTTTATGGGATCTATATGCAAAGATAGAGGAGAAGCCACTCTGGCAATTACTGGCGGATATGTCTCCTGAAGAATTGGTACGATGTATTGACTTTAGCTATATCACTGATGTTCTGAAACCTGAAGAGGCTTTGGAAATTTTGCGGAAGCAGGAAACAACAAAAGCTGATCGGATTCAGGAGTTGCAGGAGGATGGGTATCCGGCCTATACAACTTCTGCCGGATGGCTGGGATATTCAGATGACAAAATTCGAAGGTTATGTCGGGAGGCAGTGGCTGAAGGATGGAATAGTATTAAAATGAAAGTAGGAGCCAACTTAGAGGATGACATGCGACGCGCTGCGATTATCCGAGAGGAAATTGGTCCCGACCGGCAACTTATGATGGATGCCAATCAAAAGTGGGATGTTGATCAAGCCATCGAAAATATGGAAGCGCTGTCTGAATTTGATCCCTGGTGGATAGAGGAACCCACCAGTCCCGATGATATTCTGGGACATGCCGCTATTGGTGAGGCTATCAATCCTGTAAAAGTAGCGACCGGAGAACACTGCCAAAACCGTATTATATTTAAGCAATTGATGCAGGCCGGTGCGCTGGATGTTTGCCAGATCGACAGCTGCCGGGTAGGGGGCGTCAATGAAAATTTAGCGATTATGCTGATGGCCGCTAAATTTGATATTCCGGTTTGTCCCCATGCCGGTGGTGTGGGACTTTGTGAGTATGTGCAGCATCTTTCAATGTTC
>JBEPXF010000291.1:0-4074 GCA_041642075.1 Fodinibius sp. | reverse complement strand
ACCAGACTTGTTCAGAGTTTTTTTAGCCCAGGCAAAGAAGTAGACTTCTCCGGAATAGCCTAATACATCCTTATTATAAACCCGCTTTACCAAGAAAACGGGCACGGATTTCAGTGAATCAAATTTCCAGGTAAGTCGATAAATAAGTACTTCAAAGAGGGGGAGCTGAAAAAAAACAAAAAGAAAAAGGATGTAAAATAGCGGCTGACTGGGAAAGGATTGCCAAACGCTAAGCCAGCCTATTTTGTTTAACTCGTAAATCAGCCATACTATAACGCTGGCATTAATAAGATGCTGACTCCATTTTAGAATCAGTTTGCCGCGTTTTGTTTTGAAAAATTCAGATATTTTACCTGTAAACGAACTAAAGCTCATTTTTTCCAGTATGGCTATTGCTTAGTTTAGGCGGCTAAATATACAGTATATTTTGGTGAGTATTTAATTCAATAAGCATTTGACCTAATTGGTAAGATTTTTTCGTAGGCAAGATTAGAGCATACTATTCGTTGATATGAGAAATGAATATCGATAGAAATCATTTATGAGAAAAGCTACCGTTATCACTATTATACTACTTTTAATGTTTCACGGTTCACATGCCCAGAGTAAGAGCGGCAACAGGACGTTGGAAGAGGGCCATCTTCTTGAAAACTTTGAAAAAAATGAAACCGGTACATTGCCAAATAAGTGGTATACCCAAAAAGGGGAAAAATCAGTCACTGAATTTTCCGAGGAAGAGCGTAAAAAGTATAAATATGAGATTGAAAAAGGAAAGGGTGGCAACAAGTATTTAAAATATAGTGGCCGTCGTGCGATGCACTTAAGTCTCCCGTTAATTAATCGCGACCAGGAAAATATATACGGCATCAATATTTTTGAAACGCCCATTCTTTCGTGGAAGGTGCGTGCGCATAAACTTCCCGAAAATGCCCGGGAAGACAATGATAGCTATAATGATACCGTTGCAAGTATTTATGTGGCATTTGACATGGGACGGGTGGCCTTGGTAAAAAAGGTACCTAAAACCATCCGTTATACCTGGAGCTCCACATTGGAAGAAGGTACAGAACTTTCTAAGTTTTTTGGTAATCAAAAAGTGGTAGTAGTTGAATCAGGAGATGAACGCAAAGGAGAGTGGATTACCTTTAAGCGTAATATCGTAGAAGATTATCGACGATTATTCGGCGATGATCCGCCTAAAAATCCAATAGCTATTCTCATCCTGAGTGATGGTGACAGTACCCATTCTTGGGTAGAAGCCGATTATGATGATATCAAACTATTACCCGAGCAGACTAAATAAGTTTGACTAAAATGATTAACTTCACCACTTATCTGTAAAATCTGATTTTTGATTGTTAATGGAAAAGATCCTACAATTTTTTCGTCCGCTGATAAAGCTAAATTATAAGTATCCATTTTGGATCATTGGCATAATGGTATTGTTGGCTGCTGTGTTGGGGAACTATGCCATACAACTCAAAATAGATACGGATCTTGCTAATCTACTGCCCAAAAGCAACCCCCATGTTAAAGCACTGGAAGAACTTCAGGAAACGGTGGGGGGAGAAACACCCATGGAGGTAGCGATCAAGTCTCCCAGCTTTGAGGATAATAAACGCTTTGCCGAGGATTTAATATCTGAGAGTATGGAATTAAGCGATGAAGCCCGGAATCGACGTTACTTTGAGCGGGTTGAGTTTCGTAAAGAAACTTCTTTCCTAAGAGATAATGCACTCTATTTTGCCAATCCTAATGAGCTTAAGGATATCAAGTCCTACCTCAAAGATGAGATACAATCAGCTAAAGAAGAAGCAAGCCCGTTTTTTGTGGATTTTGAAGAGGAAGAAGAGGAGGAATCAAGTGAAGAGCTAAATGATTTTGAAGATAGTTATGAATCCCTGATTCCCTCTGAGTATTCGGTAAGTCCGGATAGTACGGTTATGATGTTCAGGCTGTACCCTACCGGCTCTAAGAGCAATATCAGCTATTTGAGGAGTAGGTTTGCATCTTATGACTCTCTTTTAACCGAAATAAATCCTGCAAGCTATAACAGTGAAATGGAGGTGCGTTATGGAGGGCGGCTAAAACGGCATCTTTCAGAAATTGATTCTATTATGGGGGATGTGTTTAAAAGTTTTGCATCCGGAATATCTGGTGTTATTCTTCTGGTGATGTTCTACTTCTCGATTAAGAAGTACATAAATTATCGAAGAGGGGATAACCAGGAAAAGGAACATCAGCTTTGGGAACACCTGATCCGTATGCCTGTTCCTGTAGTGGTTATCGGTCTTCCCCTGATTATCAGTCTGGCCTGGACGTTTGGCATAACCTATTTCGTATTGGGGACACTAAATACAATGACATCAGTATTATTTGTCATTCTATTTGGAATGGGAATCGATTATGGAATTCACTTTTATGCTCGCTATATCGAATTTCGTTCCAAAGGGAAATCGATTTTAGATGCTCTTCATGAGACTTATGACAATACCGGTTCGGCTATTGTTGTGAGTGGACTAACTACTGCTTTTTCTCTGTTTGTGCTTATTATTGCACGTTTTCGGGGGTTCTCAGAGTTTGGGTTTATTGCGGGATCAGGCATTATACTAGCGTTAAGCTGTATGCTTTTTGTTATGCCCGCTTTACTTGTAATCTGCGAGCGCTGGAACTGGACACTGCTCAACACAAACAGCGAAGCCTATGAGTCATCAAATACTACTACGCTATTCAATCGATTTCCGATGGCACGATCTATCGTTTTAACGGGACTGATAGTTGTTTTAGCTGTAGGCATAAATAACCAGCATTTGGGTTTCCAATATGATTTTGGGGAGCTGGAGCCGGAATTTCCAGAATATCAGGCATTTAATGAATTCGCAGGACAGGTCTCTCGCTCCAGTAAACGTAATCCTGCCTATATTTTAGCCGATAACCAGCAACAGGTGATGGATATTCTGGAGAAAATCCGTCACAAGATGGAAACGGATACAACCAGTCCCACAATTCTGGATGTTGAGGCATTGCCGGAGCGTTTCCCCCCAACGGAGGAGGGAGCCAATCAAAAGTTAAAAGAAATTGCAGAGGTTCGGGAACTGCTAAATGATCCTTTTATTAGAGAGCAGGAAGATTCTCAGCTGGATAAGCTTCGCCGTGCTGCTCAAACCAAAACCCGGTTACATGTTGATCAAATTCCGGAATATTTCAAAAACCAGTTTGTAAATAAAGAGGGGGAAATCGGCAATTTTGTAATTGTTTATCCCAGTGTGGGTCTTTCTGATGGTGAAAAATCAATTGCCTTTAAGGAGGATATTGGTGAGATAACGCTGGATAATGGAGAAACTTTCTATGCTGCGAGTACCTCCATTATAGCAGCAGAGATGCTTTATTTAATGCGGAGTGAAAGTCCTTATATGGTAGGTGCTACCTTTCTGGTGGTATTTCTTTTGATGCTTATTTCATTTCGTTCTCTGCGCTGGGCAATAATAGCAATGCTTCCGCTGGTTGTAGGACTCGTTATATTATTCGGCATAATGATGCTAACAGGTATGATGTTTAATTTTTATAATTTAGTAGTATTACCTGCCATACTTGGGATTGGAGAGGATAATGGTGTCCACCTTGCCCACCGCTTCAGGGAAGAAGGCGGAAGCATGTGGGAAGTGCTCTCAAGTACGGGCCAGCATGTCACGGTTGGTTCACTGACTACTATGCTTGGTTTTTCTGGTCTTCTATTTACAACTCACCCGGGCTTGCAATCACTGGGAGCTATGGCGGTTATTGGTATTGGAATGACCCTGGTTACAGCGCTGACGTTTCTGCCAGCACTTATACAATGGCTCGAAGACCGCAATTGGATTTACTACTAGGTTTTTTATAAGTAAATTTTCTTTCGCTATTTATTGCTTCCAGAAGGACGGAGTAAAAATAAGAAGAACAGTAAATAGTTCGAGGCGACCAATCATCATCATAAGAATGAGGACCCATTTACCGATGTAGGGTATCTGGGCATAATTATCGGTGGGACCAAATTCTCCCCAACCGGGACCAATATTTCCAAGGCAGGCAATACTA
>JBEPXF010000290.1:0-4088 GCA_041642075.1 Fodinibius sp. | reverse complement strand
ATAATTGCATTACTAATAAAGCAGCGCTGACCAATTTCCAAAGGAGGATTATCGTCATCACTCTTATCCAGCTCTTCCTGCGACTGAAAATAGTCATTCCCCATAATGATAGAACGCTCTATCGTAGTTCCCTTCCCAATGCGGGAGCGTATTCCGATAACTGACCGTTCAATGCGGCTGGCTTCGATAAGACATCCCTCTGCCAATACCGAATGATCGAAAGTTGTTCCGGAAAGTTTAGAAGCCGGTAACAATCGCGCCCGGGTATAGATAAAGTCCTCATTATCATAAAGATTAAACGCGGGTAAATCATCAGTCAGAGCCAGATTGGCTTCAAAGAACGATTTAATGGTTCCTATATCCGTCCAATAACCATCATATTCATAGCTTTGTACTCGGAAATCGGTTTCTATTGCTTTTGGGATAATCTCTTTACCAAAGTCTGTAGAATCTTCATACTTATCCAAAAGCTCTGTGAGAATCTCTTCTTTGAAAATATAAATTCCCATAGATGCCAGGTAATGCCGGCCTTTACTTCTAAATTTTTCCGGTACCTCTGACTGCCACTCACTTAACTGTTCCTTATCAGGTTTTTCGACAAAACGCTTTATCATCCCGTCTTCATTGTTTTTCATGATGCCAAACCCCGTTGCATCCTCAGCGTTTACCGGAATAGTCGCTACCGTTAGGTCGGCACCCTTCTCTTCATGCTCGGCAATCATTTCCTGGTAATCCATCTGGTAAAGCTGATCGCCCGATAAGACGGCTACATGCTTATGATCTTTATTTTTCATATGGTGCATAGACTGGCGAACCGCATCTGCCGTCCCCTGATACCAATTTTTGCTTTCCGGAGTTTGTTCGGCAGCTAAAATATCTACAAAACCACTGCTGAAGACATCAAAGTTATAGGTATTTTTAATATGTCTATTTAGCGAATGTGAATTAAACTGGGTAAGTACGTAAATCCGCCGGATATTGGAATTCAAACAGTTAGAGATGGGAATATCCACCAGACGGTACTTTCCCGCAATAGGAACTGCAGGTTTTGAACGTAATTTTGTTAGCGGAAAAAGACGTGTTCCCTGACCGCCTCCCAGTATAAGCGCAATAGTTGATCCTTTCATAAGCAGAAAGTTTAGTTACCTTATTAGTTCATTATACAATTTAATATATTCTTTAGCTGAAGCATTCCAAGAAAAATCGAGATTCATAATTTTTTTGCGTGTGCCGGCCATTTTATTCCCCTGTTGATATAAATCTATTCCCCGCTGGATAGCCTCGGCCGCAGCTTGAATGGAAAAATCATAAAACGTTATTCCATATCCGTCCGGTTTTCCAATATCAATAACTGAATCCTTTAATCCCCCTATATTCCTTACTATGGGAACCGTACCGTAGCGCATTGCATACATTTGGTTCAGTCCGCATGGTTCAACACGCGAGGGCATTACCATAAAGTCACTCCCGGCATAAATTTGATGTGCAAGAGATTCATTATAATCCAAAGTGGCATCAAAATAACCTACAAATCGATCACTCATGGCTTCAAACTGGTAATGCAGTGCCCTATCACCAGTTCCCAACACAATGAAGTTGACACTTTGCGTTGATTCTAAAAATGTCCTGAACAAATCTGGTAAGAGATCAGCCCCTTTTTCGCGAACCAACCGGCCAATAAAAGAAAACGTAGGATATTGCGGATCCAGACCGAAATATTCACAAAGTTCTTTTTTGTTTTTCCGCTTACCCTTAGCAGTTTTCTTTTTATTATAATGATAGGTAATCATCGGATCGGTATCGGGATCCCACACTTCTGTATCTATTCCATTGATAATTCCCCGGGATTTTTGCTGCTCGCTGCGAAACAATTCCTCTAGCCCATGACTATTATAACTCAATTCTTTCATGTAAGAAGGTGAAACGGTCGTTATCCGCCAGCAGGTTTTCAGTCCCGATGCCAAGCAATTAAGCTTGCCATTCCAGTCTAACAATCCACCGTTCTTCGGATCAAAATCGGGGATGAGATGCTGTTTTGCATGGCTAAAAATCCCTTGATACTCCCCGTTGTGGACCGTTAATACCGTTGGAATGTTCTTTAAATCTCCATACCGATAGCTCTGAGAAACCAAAAAGGGAATCAGCGCTGAATGATGGTCATGGCAATGAATAACATCCGGCTTTTTATCCATCTGATTAATCCAGTCGAGCACCCCAATTTGAAAGCTAAGGAAGCGTTCGAATTCATCACTGTAGGGTATTCCACTCTCTTGGTCAACATAGATTCCCGCCCGTTCAAATCGATGGGGTATATCAGCAACATAAAGCGGAAATCCGAGGCTATCTTTTTTCTCCCGCTGGATAGAAAAATCAAACGGATGATCTCCAAAAGGTGCCTGAGACTCAAACTCATTTTTGAAATGATGATTTGCCACCCACTCATTTCCATATTTGGGCATAATAACAGAAGCATCCACCTCATCGGCCTTTAAATACTTAGGCAAGGAACCCACTACATCAGCAAGCCCTCCTACTTTAGCAACTGGATAACACTCTGCACTAACATGAATTATTTTCATACTATGAAACTCCTTTTTACATTGGCCGTATGCTATTACGCCGACGCCAAAAGTTATGAAATATAAGTTAACTGCAAGTAATCAAAAGTTTACGCTCCAATCAATATCTTTCTTTATGAAGATATTCGCACTAAATTTTCCAATAACTAAAAAACAATATGCCAGTTATAGAGGTTAATAATATCTCCAAATCATTTGGGGAAACGCAGGCTGTACAAAATGTAGATTTTGAAGTCAGGAAGGGTCGTATTTTTGGATTATTAGGACCAAATGGTGCCGGCAAAACAACTGCCATTCGTATGATCAATCACATTATCATTCCGGATAGTGGCAGCATTACTATTAATGGTGTAGATGTGAGCCCTCAAACCCAAAAAATGATCGGCTATATGCCTGAAGAACGGGGACTGTACAAGAAAATGAAAGTTGGTGAACAGCTCATATATCTGGCCCGTTTAAAAGGATTATCGCTGGCAGAGGCAAAGAAAGTAACCCGACACTGGCTGGATCGTTTTGATGCATCGGACTGGTACGACAAGAAAGTAGGCGAACTATCCAAGGGTATGTCCCAGAAAGTGCAATTTATCGCCACCATTGCCCACGATCCCGATATCTATATTTTTGATGAACCGTTCAGTGGGCTCGATCCTATTAACAGTGAAATGCTTAAAGAGATTGTCATTGAACTTCGGGAGCGTGGCAAGACAGTGCTTTTTTCTACCCATCGCATGGAACAGGTCGAACAGATGTGCGACGATATTTGCCTGTTTAACAAAGGGAAAGCGGTACTAAAAGGGAATTTGCGACAAATAAAACAGTCTTTCGGCAAGAATACAGTTAATATTGAATTTGAGGGAGATCACAGCTTTTTAGATGAGCTTAAAAATGTACGCATCAATAATCGTTCTACTAATTATGCTGAAATCCGTGTCCTTGACGGACAGGATATGCAACACATATTACAAAAAGCAATTGAGCACGCCGAAATATATAAATTCGAGCGTATCGAGCCTTCCCTTACCGAAATTTTTATCTCTACCGTAGGAGAAGATAACATCAACCCCAATGAATTAGCTTAACCAATGAATATTCATCAGATTTTATTAGTTCTAAAGCGAGAATATTTAACCCGGCTTCGGTCTAAAGGTTTTATTGTTGCAACTATTCTCATTCCGCTGGGTATGATCGCTTTTATCGGGTTTGTGGTAGGAATGGCTGTTTGGGAGTCTGAATCAGAGCATGTTATAGGAATAGTTGACCAGACAGAAGTTATTTATCCCCGTCTTGAGAGATTAAATAAAACACGATATCAAGATTTTTCGTCCCTCCCCGAAGATTCCCTCCAATCACTGACTATGAATGAAAAAATAGACGGTTATATCATTCTTACGGAAGAACATATTAGTCTTGAAGAAAGTCCTGAGTATGTTTCCAGTGGCGCCGGTGGTATGAGCCTGCAATCCAGTATTCGGGCCGATCTGCGACAGGTAATCCGCGATGAGCGTATCA
>JBEPXF010000289.1:0-4097 GCA_041642075.1 Fodinibius sp. | reverse complement strand
GATCAGTGGGAAGATTATCAGCTGGAGGAAGAAGATCATATTGAAATAATCCGGGCTACACAGGGCGGATAATTATAAAAGTATATATAAACAAATAATATTATGAGTTCATTAGTTATTGCCGACCGGGAATTTGATTCCCGATTGATCGTAGGAAGTGCCCGATTCCCTGATCCCGAAACCATGAGGGAAGCACTGCAGGCCAGCGGAACTGAAATGGTGACCGTGGCTTTACGCCGGGCCAATTTAAATAAAGATCAGGGTGAGAATATTTTAGAATACCTTGAAGAGGACGGCTATTACTTACTACCCAATACGGCCGGCTGCTATACCGCCAAGGAAGCCATTACAACGGCCAAGCTGGGACGCGAGGCTTTGGGCACTAATTGGGTAAAGCTAGAGGTAATTGGCGATGATGAAACGCTGTTTCCTGACGTGCCGGAGCTTCTCAAAGCTGCAGAGCAGCTTATTTTGGATGATTTTGTCGTCTTACCTTACACTAATGACGATCCCATAACGTGCCGGAAGCTGGCGGATATGGGGTGCGCGGCAGTTATGCCGCTGGGTGCTCCTATTGGTTCGGGGATGGGTATTCGAAATCCCTATAATCTGCGCATTATCAAAGAACAGGTGGATGTCCCCGTTATTGTGGATGCAGGAGTCGGGACTGCCTCGGATGCCGCTATTGCCATGGAATTGGGCATGGATGGAGTACTGATGAATTCAGCTATTTCCCAGGCGAAGCATCCCGTGAAGATGGCCGGGGCAATGAAAAAAAGCATTGAAGCGGGACGTATGGCCTTGGAAGCCGGACGTATGCCGAAAAGGTTATATGCTAAGGCATCGAGTCCGGAAGAGGGGCTTTTGGAGGTGTCCAGCAACGATGAATAAACCGGACTTTCGCTATTACCTGATTACCAGTCGCAAAGCATGTGCTCCACGGCCGCTGCCGGAGGTGGTAGGGGAAGCCTGTGCAGCGGGCATAAAGGCGGTACAGCTGCGGGAAAAGGATTTGTCCGGGAATGCCCTTTCCCAGCTGGCCCATCAAGTTCGGGAGGTTACGGCACAATATGACGCCCGATTTTTTATTAATGGCCGTCCCGATGTAGCCGAAGTGGTTGAAGCCGATGGGGTGCACTGTCCGGAAGAAGGGTTTCCGTCCTCAGCAGTTCGTCAATATTGGCCTCAATTTTCTATTGGTGCCAGCGTACATTCCCTGGAAGCGGCAAAGCAGGCCGAGCAGGAAGGGGCTGATTTCCTGTTATTTGGACCTGTTTTCTTTACGCCCTCCAAAGAAGAATATGGAAAGCCCCAGGGGACCGATAGATTGAAAAAGGTGTGTGATGGTACGTCCATCCCGGTATATGCGGTGGGAGGCGTAACACCTGCAAAGGTTCCGGAGTGTATGGATAGCGGAGCTTATGGAGTGGCGGGAATATCTGCATTGATGGAAGCCGATAACATAGGACGGAAGGTTGAAGCATTTAGGAAGCAGCTTTATGGATGAACTTCACTATAAAAGAGACTCTGCGATGAGCAACCAACAGCTCAGTAAAGAAGGTTTAATTAATAGCTTATGAATATCCAGGATTACCAAGGTATTTATCTGATTACGGATACCCAGATGCAGGATCGGTATTCTCATGTGGCACTGGCCGATGCTGCTTACCGAGCCGGTGTTAAGATGGTACAATATCGTGCGAAGGATATACCAGATCGAAAAGCCCTGAAGCAGATCAGGGCAATTACGGAGCTGGAGAGTAAAAAAGAGCATCTTTTGATTGTGAACGACCGTTCCGATCTTGCCAAGGCCGGTGGAGCGGATGGCGTTCATCTGGGCCAGGATGACCTTCCCCTTTCTGCCACTCGAAAAGTGCTGGGAAATGAGGCGGTGATTGGCGGAACGGCGTCAAATTTGAAAGAGGCGCGCCAAGTGTCGGATGCGGGTGCTGATTACGTGGCACTGGGACATATTTTCGAAACGTCCACCAAGCAGAAGGATTATGAACCCCGGGGACTGGTTACCTTACGACAAGTGCGAGCTGATATATCCGGTCCATTGGTAGCCATTGGTGGAATTACCTTAAAAAATGCACCGGAAGTCATAAACGCTGGTGCAGATATACTGGCTGTAAGTTCGGCTATTTGTACCGCCGATGATCCGCAGTTCGCGGCCCGCACGTTAGCAGCCCTGTTTGAATAGCAAGGGGCGCGCCTTTTGCCTATCTTAACAGTGAAAATTTCTGACCCCAAAATTCTCTTTCTATGATCTATGAATTTCTTGACCGTACGCCCGAATATCCCGAATCTGTTTTTGTAGCTCCGAGTGCGGATATCATCGGAGACGTAACATTTGGAGAAGAAAGCAGCGTCTGGTTTAATACCACGATTCGGGGCGACGTTAATTGGATTGAAATTGGGAATCGAACCAATATCCAAGACAATACCTGTATCCACGTCATGAACCAAACAGGTCCCACTAAAATCGGGAATGAAGTTACCATTGGACATAATGCGATGGTGCACGGCTGTACAATTCACGATCGCGTACTCATCGGTATTCATGCTACCATCTTGGATGAAGTCGTTATTGAATCAGATGTCATCGTAGCGGCCGGAAGCCTGGTACCGCCCGGCAAGCGACTGGAGTCGGGAAATATGTATATGGGTTCTCCCGCCAGAAAGAAGCGTAAACTCACCTCGGAAGAGATCGTATCCATTAAAGAGCATGCCGACAATTATGTGAAATATGCGCGTGCCTACATGCAGAAGGACACTTACGACAAAAACCCGTTTTATAATCCTAAGAGTTAAAGGTTGAAGGTTATAGGGTGCAGGTTTAACTGAACCTTTAACTTTTAACCTGTAACATTCAAACAAGTTTATGTCAGGTATTTATATCCACATACCTTTTTGCAAGCAGGCGTGTTCCTACTGTGATTTCTATTTCGTAACGCGTACGTCGGAACGGGAATCATTTATAAGGGGACTCATCCGGGAGGTCGCTGGCTACCGGGATAGCAAATATACCGATGAAACCGTAGATACCATTTATTTTGGGGGAGGAACCCCTTCGCTGCTCGAGCCCGTACAGGTTGAGCGTATTTTGGATGAGTTAGATCGCACTTTTCAGCTCGATATAAGGGAGCTTACTTTTGAGGTCAATCCGGATGATGTGACGGCCGAGTTTTTACGTGCCCTTAAGGACCTGGGAGTAACGCGGCTCAGTATGGGAGTGCAGAGTTTTCAGCCCGATTTATTAGAGTTCATGCATCGTGCCCATTCACGGGAAGAGGCGCTTCGATGTCTGGAATTGCTGTCGCAATCAGCGTTTGAATCATATACCGTTGATTTGATTTATGGTAATCCCAATCAGAGTCTTAAAGATCTTGACAAGGATCTGGATTTGCTGCTCAAATTTGATCCTCCGCATGTTTCGGCCTATTCGTTGACAATAGAACCCGGGACACGGCTGGGAAAACAGGTAGAATTGGGACGTATTGTCCCGCCGGAAGACGACAAGGTCGCCGATCATTTTGATTTGGTTAATGAGCGTTTACAGGCAAAAAGGATACGGCGATACGAGGTAAGCAACTACAGCAAGCCGGGCCGCGAGGCGGTTCATAACAGTAATTACTGGGAGCACGAAAACTATTTAGGCGTTGGTCCCGCAGCGCATTCGTTCTGGTGGGATCAAAAGGCCGTGCGCTGGGAAGAGGAAAGGAACTTGCGTGGCTATCTGAAGGGGGAGGATATCAGCAGTAAGCCGGAAGAACTGACCTCAAAGCAATTGGCTGAAGAGCGGCTGATGATGGGACTTCGAACCCGTCGCGGGGTTTCTGTTAAGGAGTTAAAAGAGCGATATCACTATCAGCTGAGTGAGAAGCAAAAGGCATATATAAAAGAACGAGAAAAGGAACAAAAACTTCGTTTTGACGAACGTATCAGGCTTACCGATAAAGGAATAAAGATTGCGGATGCCATCCTTCTGGATCTGGTAACCCTACACTAAGCCTCCTATGTTTTTCGCTATTTAATCAGCGTCATCTTTTTGGTAGTCACCTGCTGATCGGTCTTAAGCCGATAAATATAAACGC
>JBEPXF010000288.1:0-4098 GCA_041642075.1 Fodinibius sp. | reverse complement strand
GCATTCATACCCGGAGCATCGCCCCCGGAAGTTAATACTCCAATACGATTTATCTGATCTTGCTGGGTTGACATATAATGTAAATATATTCTGTTATTATCGATTTTAAGTTCTTACTGTATATTTTTAGTCGTAGACCGTTGTATAAGTTCAGGTATATACGACTCTTGCACCAAATCTGACTGTTCATCATCAATATGATGAAATAATACCTTTGTTCCTTCATATCCCATCTTTGACATGGGTTGTCGCATCGTAGAAAGTCCGATATACTGCGAAAGCTGAATATCATCGTAGCCAATAATAGGAATTTCGACATCCTGTTCCTTCATTGCTGATAGAGCCCCAACTGCCTGTATATCAGAAACACAGACTATAGCCTCTGGTATCTGTTCCATTGCTAACAGTTTGTTCATCGCCTCATAGCCATTACTTTCATTAAAACCATGGCGATAGGTGGTATTTCCAGTAACAATGGGCACCCTATCTGTACTTACTCCATAATTATTCAGCGTTTCCAGGAATCCTTCCTGGCGTTTAGCTGCGGGAATCGATCGTTTTTCAGCAGTAATCAGGGCCAGCCTGCGCATACCTTGCTCTAAAAAAAAATCGGTGGCTTTACAGGCTCCTTGTTTATTATTAATCTGAAAATAATTAGAGGCCGAATAGGCATCATCAATTAGCACCATTTGCTGACCTAATTTATGAATATCAGCCCACTCTTCATTTGAGAGGTGAATGGAAACAAACAAATAACCATCAGCCCATTTTCGCCCCAACAGCCTTTTCAGCTGTACTATACGTTCTTCTTTGGGTTTTACATTATAGATATGGAGTTCGAAATCAGTTTCTGAAATAGCATCCTGGATTCCATTTAATACCTGAAGGAAGAAATAATTTGAGAGTAACGGAACTACCGCCATTATTACCTTTTTTTGCCGGCCGGCCAATCCTTGTGCAAAACCCTGGGGATGATATCCTACCTGTTCCGCAATTTGAATGACCTTATCTCTCGTTTTGGGAGATACTTTGGTACTTTCATTAAATACGCGAGATACCGTTGCTATACTAACCCCTGCCTGCCGGGCTATGTCGTATATGGTATGTGACAAATTTTAAGCCGCTTAATTTCAAATATGCGGAATAATACTGAAAGCGCTTACACTTGTCAATAGATTTTAATGCCTCTCATTAGGTGGCTGACCCTACAGCTGCTGTATCAATTTCTGGCATTCTTTTTTCAGTTCATCATCATCCACAAGTTTTGACTCCATACTTATAGCTTCATTACAGCTTTTAAGGGCTTTACCATCTTCGCCCATCTCTTCATACACCTTGGCCAAATCCAGATAGTAAAGAATATAATCCTCCTTCTGTTCAGTAGCTTTTTTAATATGCTCTGACGCCTTTTCATTACTGGCATCACCCGGAATTCCTCCAAATAGTGTATTTGCCGCCGCACGTTCTAACCAGCCAAGGTTTGCTACTTTAAAGTGCCAGCGTCCCAACACATGGAGTGCTCCGGCGTGATCGGGATCGGCATCCAGTGCCCGGTCAGCATACTTTTTTATATCCCGTGAGGCTGCAACCCGCGACTTGGCCCCAGAAATCAGCGCTTTTCGCCCCATTGCCACTGCCATCACGAAATTTGACTGTACATCCGTGGAATCAATTTCCAATGCACGTTCAGCTAGTTCTATGGCCTGGTTGAAGTGTTTTTCTTTTGTTCCTTCGTCTGATGCTCGGTTTCCAACCCTTGAATTCAGAAAACTTGCCCGCCACAGCGCCTCGTAGTTATCCGGGTCTTCCTCAATAACCTGCTCATAAAGCTGCAGCGCTTTGTTCTCTTCATAGTTTCTATACAGTGAGTCCGCCTGCTCTTTTAAGTTCTCTACCTGTTGAGCAAAAATGATAGAGGGAAATAATAAACATCCGATGAATAACAACGCTCTCATAAATTTTGGATACATAGCTTTGCTGATTATCAAGTGAACGACTAATTATTTCAATAACTTCTGAAGAACAAAAGCATGCCAAACTTTCGTCACATATTATTTTTAAGCTTTCCTACTTGTCTTGCATAAATAAGTAACGCATAACTAATGCAAACAGTCTGCACAAAAATAAATTAACTGTTCAATGCGATATCTACCTCATTTAAGTTACTTATGATAAGCTTTTGATAGAGTTCAGCCAAGGAATCCTCTACAGACTGACTGGTATCTATCTCAATAAAGTTTTTGGAACTTAGTTCCTCCGGGGGCTGATACTTCTGATCTATTTTTTCAAAATCCTCCAGTCGAGCGTCCGAAATAACTCCCTCTGTTCTTTCTCTTTCCTTTAGCCGTTCAGTGATCAGCTCATCGGGAGCCTGTGCCTCTATAAAATAAAAAGAAGCATCCAATTCATTCAGCTGATTAACCAATTTCTTTCTATTCTTTTCTTTGCTATAGGTTGCATCCAAGATAATATTATTTTGCGACGCAACATATTCCCGGGCCTTTTTACTCAGCTTGCTATAGGTCTTTTGGGTCATGGATTGCGAATACAACTCATCGCGTTGCGAGATATCCGTTCGCTTATCCAAAGGGAGACCTTTTAGCGATTTTCGAATGCAATCAGAGGAAAAGTGATCTATATCCAGCCGGCTGCTAAACGATTTTGCCAAAGTACTTTTTCCCGTAGCTACTCTTCCCATAAACACAAGCACCTTTGGATGAGAACCAAGCAATGCGTACTTCAGGGATAAATCAAAATAAGATCGGGCCTTCTGGCGGGCTTTCTCTCGCTCTGCTTCCCCGACTTCCTCTTCAGTGGCTTGAATGCTCTTTACTTTACCTTTTACATAGGCCCGGTAGCATTTATAAAAATCAACATGAATAATGAGATCTGAATCGTTCAGTTGTTGAGCCATTTTTTCTAGAAAATACCGCTCTTCTTTGCGACAGTCGGCAAAATCCAGATCCATTGCGAGGTAAGCCAGGTCCGCGGCCATATCGCCATAGCGAAAGCGATCGTTGAATTCGATACAATCGTATATACGTACTTTTTCCGGGGTAATATGGATATGCTCCAGATGCAGATCGCCGTGTCCGTCTACAATACGCTTTTCCTCTATACGACGGTTAAACAGAAACGAAAAAAGATCATAATACCGGTTGGTATACTCCCGAATGGCCTTAAAGCTATTTTTATCAATAGTTTCTCCGATAAAAGTCTTCGTCTGATTAAAATTTTCATCGGTATTATACCGGACCTTCTCAATATTTCCCCACTTCAGGATCTCTTCTTCCGGTTCCTGCTTATTATAAAAAGTGGAAAGTTTATCGACAACCCGATCCAGCTGCTGTAGCTTGAGTGCTCCCTCCTCAATAAAAGAAGGAAGAAAATATTGCTCATCAAGCCTCTTCATCTTTACCGCATACTCAGTAATATCTTCTTGCTCTCCTGCCTCAAGGAGAAACGAATCGTCAGGTCCCCGGGTAATTCCTACGACGCCAAGATAAATATCCTCACAGAGTCGTCTGTTAAGCTGAACTTCTCTCTCACAATAAAATTTTCGTTTTTCAAGAGTACTAAAATCCAGAAACTCAAAATTAACAGGTTTTTTGATCTTATATACGTACGAACCGGCAATAAATACATGGGAAATGTGAGTTTGGATGTGTTCTACCCCGTCCGGATTATGGTCATAGGAATCCGGATCTTCCATAAAAATAGCTAATGCTGCGCTTAATCCACGGGAAGTATTCTTACTGCTCATCAAAAACAAATCTGATTATGGATAATATCAACAACATATTAACAAAAGTATTGCCGAGAAAACTACTTATCTGAACTGTAAAACTCATTATCCTACTGACTACTTACAGAAGGAAAAAAATCATTACTTGCTGTTGCTGCCTTTTGTTTTAATGAGGATAACCCCATTACTTCCACGAACGCCATAGGATGAAGCCCGCTCGTCTTTCAGAACCTGTATGTAATCAATATCTTTTGGACTTAACATGCTGTTTACCTGGGAATAAGAACGACCCACGGCAGTACCGTCAATCACATAAAGAGGTGAAACGTCCAAATTAAAGGAATTAACTCCCC
>JBEPXF010000287.1:0-4116 GCA_041642075.1 Fodinibius sp. | reverse complement strand
ATCCTCCGGAAATATCAGAAATCGAACCTTATGTAAGCGGCGTTAAGGCTATTCACGTACCCTGTGCAGGCATTGTAGATTATATAGGCGTTTGCCAGGTTCTGCGTTCACTCATTGAAGACAAGGGCCATACCGTACTATGCGGACAGGAGGTTCAAAAAGTAAAGACTCAGGGAACAGACCTTGCCGTTCTTACACAAAAAGGGACCTTCCACAGCAAATACCTGATCAATTGTGCCGGGCTGTATAGCGATCATGTGGCTGAATCAGCAGGTATTAGCCCGGACTTGCAAATTGTCCCTTTTCGGGGAGAATACTTTGAGCTAAAACCGGAGGTGCAACACTTTGTAAACGGCCTTATTTATCCCATGCCCAATCCGGCCTTCCCCTTCCTGGGGGTACACTTTACCAAAATGGCCACCGGGGGTGTAGAATGCGGACCTAATGCCGTATTTGCCTTTAAGCGGGAAGGATACGATAAAATTTCTTTTGATCTCGAAGATACCATCGAAACTCTTAACTTTCCCGGATTCTGGGAATTGGCAAAAGAACACTGGAAAATGGGACTCGATGAATGGTATCGCTCCTTTTCAAAAAAGGCATTTGTAGAAGGATTGCAGGATCTGGTGCCGGCCATACGTCCCCAGCATCTGAAAAAATCTCCTTCAGGAGTACGTGCCATGGCCCTAAAGCCGAATGGCGAAATCCTGAATGATTTCCAGTTTGAAGTCACAAGTAACGAGATTCACGTACTGAATGCCCCGAGTCCGGCAGCTACGGCAGGACTGGCTATTGGCGATGAGATCGTTAAGCGTGCCGAAAAAGCCTTTATGTAGTCATCCAGCAGCCAAAAGCTATTACAATCTACACGCTTATTTTTCGAGCACGGTGGTCTAAAAGTATAATACACCTCAGAAAACGACTACATGTCCCAAAACCGTTTCCGATAATAGGATTATACCCTATTGAACACATCTAAAAATTAATATCAGTAATTACCCTGGTTCCGATACAGATAAAATATATTATGCATACATATTATGTGTATTCGTCACCACACTGGCCCTCCAGATAACATTGCATTCATCGGCCTCATCATTAAATAAGTAGCACTTTTGCATGTTATATGTACAATAGATAGTATAATGACCTATATGTATAAGACTAGGTTAGCAGTAAACCGAAAATTCTAAACCATTACATTTCTTAATGTCATTCAGCATTGAAAGTTTGGAACCAGATCATCCTGAATTATCTGATTTTGAAAATGACTATGAGAGAGCAGAATATCTCCAATCTATATTAATAGGACATGCAACTGGAGGCAACTCAAGTGACGAGCACTATAAAACTCTTCGAAGATATTTTTTAGATAATCCAAACACTAAACCCCTTGTTCCAAACTGGGTAAGAAGGAAAAGAAACTTAGACCATTTTTGGCAGTTCATTAAACATAAGTTCGGAACTTATGCTGAAAGACGAGATTTTATCTGGACTGAATTCTCACCCCTTCTTGAATACCTAGAACAAGGAGATAAAACGCCACATAAAGCCAGTATTGAGGAGTCGCTTGATACTTTAAGTTCAGAATACGTCAGCTTTATCTGGCAAAAGGCCATGCGTAGGATAAAAGATGATCCTGAGGGTGCTATCACGATTTCAAGAACCCTAATTGAGGCTGTTCTGAAACATATTCTAGAAGAAATTGATGTTGACTATCCTGATAATCCAGATTTACATGAACTCTATAAACTAGTTGCTGAGGAATTAAATCTTACCCCTGAACAACATGAAGAAAAGGTTTTCAAACAAATTTTAGGAAGTTGTAGTGGTCTTGTTAGTGGATTAGGTAGCTTAAGAAATAGTCTTGGAGATGCTCATGGAAAAGGAGCAAAGTAACTTGACTTACTCTTAGAATACGCATTAACGCGGGACGTGCCTCGCCATCAGCTGCGAGTTTCGATTTGTTCAGTTTCCGTAGTGGAATTGCAATAAAAAAGTAGACCTTAGGTTAAGATAGATCATGCGTCTTGGTTATGTATTCGTTTTTTGTACTGTTTGAACCAGTGCTTGTTAGTCTAGGGTTGAATGCTACCGTTTTCTGTTAAATTAATTTTAAATTCTAGTATATTAGTATATATCTATTTATAGATATCCCATCCAAAATTTTAGTTAACCTTTATTATATATATAATGTCACGATTTGATGAAGAAGCCAAAGACTGGGATACTCCTGAAAGTCAAGAACGGGCAAGAAGTATTGCGAATGTTATTAGTTCACAAGTCCCACTTTCTAAAAACATGTCTGCTTTCGAGTATGGCTGTGGAACTGGACAGCTTAGTTTCGAACTCCGGGACAAAATTGGTCCCATCACTTTAGCTGATAACTCGACAGGAATGCTGGAAGTGCTACGGGATAAAATAAGAACGAGGTCGGCTGATAAGATGAAAGCAGTCAAACTTGATTTAACCAGCGATCCCCTACCCGGCAAACGCTTTGATTTAGTATATACTATGATGACTCTCCACCATATTCCAGATACGCGAGGTATCCTCAAGCAATTTTATGAATTGTTAAATCCTGGTGGATATCTTTGTGTAGCTGATCTTGATAAAGAAGACGGCTCCTTTCATGGTCACGATGTTGATGATGTCCATAAAGGGTTTGATCGCAATAAATTAGCAAGTTTAGCAGAAAAACTGGGCTTTATAAAAGTTAATTTTTTCACAGCCTACAAAATGGAGCAAGAGATAAATGAAAACGGTGAAACTCAACTATTTCCTATTTTCCTAATGGTTGCCCAAAAAACTTAACTCTTATTCAGAATCTCTCGCTGGTTTCCGCCACTTTACATATCTCCTTAAAACAACAAAGCTTATTTAAAGCCCTCCACTCATTGTATCAATAAATTATGCCCTAAGGACATCTCTAAGTCGGTAAAAATTAAGGTTCCAATCAGCTGGTCCTGGTATTCTTCCCAGATTATATTTCTATCTTGCAAAGGCAGCTAAATATTAGTATATCTTTCCCCTATGGATATCCAATTAAAGTCTGCACACGTTAACATTCATACCGATTCTCAGACCCGCCGGCTCTATGCGAATGATGCCTCAAGTTATGAGGAACTGCCCGAGGGTGTGGCTTTTCCAAAATCCACCGAGGAGATTATTTCACTGGTGCATTACGCCAATGAACACAACCATTCTATAACAGCGCGGGGAGCAGGGACCAGCTTGGCCGGCCAGACCACCGGAGGCGGCATCATTATGGATGTCGGTCGAAATATGAATCATATCCTGGATATTGATCCCCAAAAAAAGACGGCGGATGTTCAACCCGGAGTTATTCGTGACACGCTCAATAGAGAAGTGGGGAGATACGACCTGCTTTTTGGTCCCGATACTGCTACCACCAACCGCTGCATGATCGGTGGAATGATCGGCAACAACTCCTGCGGAATATTTTCCATTAAATATCAAACAACCCGTGAGCATTTGCTGGAGTTGGATACCGTTTTAAGCGACGGATCAGAGGTTCGATTCAAACCGCTTACAGAGGAAGAATTGTCGGCCAAGATGGAACTGGACTCCCTCGAGGGGAAGATCTATCGCGACATGGTAGAGCTCATTCGTAATCACCGGGAAGAAATACTTGATAACTATCCCCATCCCGAAATTATACGCCGCAATACTGGCTACGCCCTGGACCGGCTCTGTGAAATGCAGCCTTTTAATCCGGAGGGAAGAAAATTCAACCTGGCGGAGTTACTCTGCGGTAGTGAAGGCACGCTGGCTATGACTACCCGGGCGAAATTAAATCTCTTGCCCAAAGACTCCGAACGCGTCGTTGTCGTGCCCCATTTTTCCTCCATACGCTCGGCGATGGAAGCAACAATTGAAGCCGTTAAAATGGAACCGGCTGCCGTGGAACTGGTGGATGACATTATTTTGAATGCCACCAAGGGAAATATTGAGCAGCGAAACAACCGCTTCTTCCTGGAAGGCGAACCGAAAGGGATTCTCATTATTCAGTTCGAGGGCAATAATAAAAAAACACTGGAACAAATAGCACGGGATCTGGCCAATCGTCTGAACAAAAGCGGTCATAGCAGTACG
>JBEPXF010000286.1:0-4123 GCA_041642075.1 Fodinibius sp. | reverse complement strand
TTCTTGAGGACCGGCGTTCCGGAGTACGTAGTGGAGTGAGCGATACCAGTAATTTGTTTATCAATGGACAGCGATTTGATAAAGCGATGGAAAAAGAGAACATTCGACGGGAAATTGAACGCATTAAAATGACGTTGACATCCAAAGTATAGAATACATAGTTCTATGACAATTCTCTGTGGTGATTAGTAGTTATGTCTGATAATAATGATGTTGAGATCAACAACATGCTAGCGGTTTTTTTTGAGACGTATCGATTGCATATATTGAATTCATCAATGGAACTGAATTAATCTTCCGACAGGTTGGTGAACTCCATGGCATCAATAAGTATTGTTCCTTTTCCGTCCAGCCTGAGGCCGACATTCCCAGCTTCCGGTGCGTCATCGTGTCCATGTACGACCATCTCTTTGTTGATGTATCCCCGAAAATGAGTGCCATTGGCGACCGTTCGAATAAACAGCATGCCGGAGGATGAGTAGGATTCCTCAGCAAAGACTTCACGATTACCACCACTGACCCGTCCCTGGGATATGGTACCGTTAGAGGATAAGGTCACAAAGTCATAGTTCTCCTCATCCTGCACATGGTTGACAAGGGAAACCTCTCCATTGAATTCAGACAGGTCTAGGTAGTAATCGACCTGTACGTTTTGAGCAGTATCCTCTTCCACAAAGAAGTTGGATGTTGAATCTGCGGTAATCCTTAGCAGGTAGTTCTTTTCATTCTGGAGAACTACGGGCTGAAGGTCTTGGACGGATCCTCCCAGCCACCGGAATCGAGATAAAAGCGTACTGACTCCATTAGGACCGATTTCCCATGACCAGTTGCCGCTGTCGGTGACATCAAATGTAGTCTTGGACTGTGTGGATAGGCTATCTCTGGGAGTCGTCGTTTCTTCTTGCTGAAGCAGTTGTCCCGTTCCGGCCCCATAGCCAAATACGAGTTCAGCCCCATGATCACCGGTTTCATATAGTAGAAATATTCCGGGTAGGGCAAGAATAAATATTGCCACTTTGATGCTTTGCCGATCAAACGTTTTATACCAGTGGAGACCTATTCGCAGGGCAACATATCCTACAAAGAACCAGACAGTCCAGAGGGCCCAGTCGGAATGACTGTTTAACACGTTTTGCGCCTGCGATGGCAGAAAGATACTGTCTGCTGCCCAGGTGCCGGAGTAGTAGGCTGCAATAGCTGAGATAGTCCCAACTCCATAAAGAATGGTAGATTTTAGGTCATCCCACCAATCATCTGGCAAAAAGAAGTTCATCAGGTCCGTTAACACTGCCAGCAGTATAATGGCAATCGGAAAATGAACGACTAATGGATGAATATTAGGAGCCCATTCGGGTATTAATTCCATAATTATGTTTTTGTTTTAGCAAATATACGGTGTTACGTGAGGTTCTCATTTTAATGATTATGTGTTTTTTCTTGTTGGCCGGATTGAAGATAATGTTCGGGATTCTTGCTAAATGAATTTCTGCACGATTTTGAGCAGAAATAATGAGTTTGCCCATCATGCTCAAAGGAAATATTCTCGTTTACACGCATTCCACAGACAGGATCGCGATGTTTTTGGGGAGTAAGTCCACGACGGTACACATAATAGAGAAAACCCATAAGGGAAAGAGCAATGAGATTCAGATAAAACGTGTAGTTAAATTCAAAGTACGTTTTCTCGGTTGCTGTTTCCCCGCCGGCCAAATTCGGGACAATCCCAAACGCATCGAAAATGATTTCCATTAGAAATCCCGTGAATGCCATTGTCACAAAGAATACTCCCAAAATATATAGCATTACTTTCCAGCCGTAATACTTCCGGTATACATTCAGTACAGGAATCGTGATTAAGTCGGCATAGACGAAAGCAATAACACCGGCAAAGCTAACACCTCCGCCCCAGAGGGCAACTGCAAATGGAACGTTCCCGATGCTGCCTACAAAACTGATAATAGCAATTGTTACCCCCATGATGGCGTTTTCTGCAATAGCGAGCAAGCTTTCTCCTTCCATGAACAAAGCGTTCCAGACTGATTGGGGAACAAAGACGATTACGAATCCTGAAATAATAAAACCGAGGAGAACATCTGACCAAATCATTGACCATTCTTTATAAAACTGATTGGACAATCGATATATACTTCCCCATGAAAAGTATTTTTCACGCCAGCTATTTTTGGAAGCTCTTTGCTGTTCGTAGGTTTCTTTGCATCCGGCCGAACAAAACTGTAGTTTCGTCCCATCATCAGTAGTGATTGAGTGTTCTTTCTTTCCTTCCATACCACAGACGGGATCCTCACTAACTCCAGCCTCGTTATCACTTTTCATTAATTCCTTTCGCACTTCCTGAAATAAGTTCTCGGGGAGAGTAAAATGGACTATAACTGCCATCACAGCTATGAGAATAATACCACCAATTAGTTCTGCAAAAAGAAAGGCCCATCCAAGCAAAAGGACGATCATTAGTCCGAGTTCAACGATGAGGTTTGTTGAGGCGAACATAAATGCCAGAAAATTTACAACATGAGCCCCTTTCTTAAATAGGCCTTTGCCAATTGCAACTGCGCCAAAACTACAGCCACTACTGGCTGCTCCAAAGAGGGTGGCTTTTGTTAAGCTCTTAATATCATCATCGCCCAGCAGGCTCGCCATGCGCTCTTTTGAAACGTAAACTTGTACGAAGCTGGTGATCAAAAGCCCTAAAATGATGGCCCAACCGGCGGTCCATAAAAATCCTACTCCTATGCGGACCCCTTCTAAAACTTGACTGGTTAACGAATCAACAATGATTACAAGCCCTGTCTCCATACTTACTATTTCCAATTAGAACTATATTTACTGTTCTTGGGTACTCCATTCTGAATCATCATCCACCCTAGAATAAACAGTCGATCACTATTTAGTATCCTAAGTGATTTCCAGGTTTGCCATCATGCCTGCATCTTCGTGTTCAAGGTTATGGCAGTGAAATACGTACAATCCCTTTGGGGCATTGAAGGTCATAATCACTCGAACTTGTTCCCCAGGCATGACCAAAACAGTGTCTTTCCATCCGGTTTCGGTTGGGAGGAGGCCTCGGCTTTCACTGCGGCTTAGCACCTTAAATTGCACCGCATGGATATGCATGGGATGAGGGACGGCGGAACTGTTGATGAACTCCCAGATCTCGGTATCTCCCCGAGTTACTTCTTCATCCACCCGAAGCATTTCAAATAAGCGTCCATTAATAGTATGGCCGGTCATCATTTCCATATTTAATGTAATACTTCGCGTGCGTACAACGTCGTCTTCGCTGGGAAAATTGACTTCAGAGAGTTGCCGGGGAAGATTAAAAGAAGTGAACGATTCGGCTTCATTACTTATCCGAAACTCCATCAGTGGAAATTCGCTGCCTTGTTCCGGGCCCCCTTGTCCCATCATTTGTGACATATTTCCCATCATCCCACCGTTTGAGGGCACGGAAAATGTTTTACTGATTAATTCTGCATATTTTTCGCTGAACCCATTAGAAAAATCTACCAATATATCAGCTCGTTCTCCGGGAGCCAGCAAAAGTTCTGTGGTTTCTACGGGTTGAGGTAAAAGTCCGCCATCGGAACCAATCACCGTAAACGATTGTCCGTTGTGGAAAGCGATATTATAGATTCGGGCATTGGAACCGTTCAACAATCGCAACCGGTAGGGGTGGGGCTGTACTTCGTGATAAGGATTGGGTACTCCGTTTACCAAAATGTGATCTCCCAAATAGCCCGTCATCATGCGCTCCGGCATAGAAGGATCATAGTAAATATTGCCGGAATCGTTTATTTTTCGGTCCTGAATAACCAGCGGCAGTTCGTAATCCCCAGAAGGTAAATTTAACGCCTGCTCTTCATCGTCAGTTACGATAAAAAATCCAGCTAAGCCCCGATAAACCTGTGGTCCTGTAATTTTGTGTGGATGCGGATGGTACCAATACGTTCCGGCTCGCTGATTGATCTCAAAGTCATACGAATAACTTCCTTCCGAAATTACATCCTTGGGATGACCGTCCATATCGGGAGGTACGATCATGCCATGCCAGTGGATAATGCTTTCTTGCCCAATGTCGTTCTGGAATTGAACCTGAAATCGCTCT
>JBEPXF010000285.1:0-4128 GCA_041642075.1 Fodinibius sp. | reverse complement strand
CTATTATTTCAACAAGATCGCGTTCAGGATTAAAACCAACGAGTTTCATTCCGTCTTCCACCAATTTGTACCGGAGATTGTTATTCACCTCATAACGGTGGCGATGACGTTCTTGAAAAAGCTCTTTCCCATAAGCTTTATACGATTTAGAATCTTTTTTTATTTTACAATCGTACAAGCCCAGACGCATTGTTCCTCCTTTATCTTCAATATCTTTTTGGTCGGGCATCAGATCAATAATAGGATATTCCGTTTCTTCATCGAATTCTGTACTGCTGGCATCGGCCCAACCGCATATATTTCGGGCATATTCGATAACTGCACATTGCAAGCCTAAACAAATACCAAAGAAAGGAATATTATTTTCGCGAACATACGTTATTGCTGCAAGTTTTCCCCTGATACCACGCTCCCCGAAGCCGGGAGCTACCAAAACACCCGATACCCCCTTTAACTTTTCGGCAATATTCTCAGAAGTTAGATCATCAGATTGGAGCCACCGGATATTAACCTTGCAATCATTGACGGCGCCGGCATGGATAAATGCTTCTACAATCGATTTATAAGCATCATGGTGCTCCACATATTTACCCACTAATGCAATATCAATACCATTGGATGGATTTCGTACGGCTTCTACAAACCCAATCCACTGATTCAGTTCAGCCTCTCCGGCTTCAAGCTCTAATTTTTTAATGACCCGCTCATCAAGTCCCTCTCCCTGCATCAACAACGGAACCTGATAAATACTTTCCGCATCTAGTGAGGCAATCACATCCTCATTCTCAACATTACAGAATTGAGCAATTTTATTACGGATATCCTCATCCAGCTCATACTCCGAACGTGCTACAATAATATCGGGCTGAAGTCCACTTTCTGAAAGCGTCTTAACGGAATGCTGGGTAGGTTTTGTTTTCAGTTCGCGTGCCGCAGAAAGATAAGGAACCAGTGTTAAATGAATGGAAAGCGTGTTCTTTCGCCCCACGTCATATCGCAGCTGACGCACGGCTTCGATATAGGGCAAGCTTTCAATATCACCTACCGTCCCACCGATCTCTACAATAACGATGTCATAGTCACCGGATTCTCCCAGAGCCAGAATATGTGATTTAATTTCATCGGTAATGTGAGGGATAACCTGTACAGTCTTACCCAAATACGCCCCCTGGCGTTCTTTGGATATCACATCATTATAAATTCGGCCTGTTGTCACGTTATTTTCCTGTGACGTTTTAATATCCAAAAAGCGCTCATAGTGCCCGAGATCAAGATCTGTCTCGGCACCATCTTCTGTTACATATACTTCTCCGTGCTCGTAGGGATTCATTGTACCCGGATCAACATTGATATACGGATCCAACTTTTGTACTGTGACACGAAGTCCCCGCGCCACCAAAAGGCGTCCTAGAGATGCACAGATGATTCCTTTGCCAAGTGAAGACGTAACTCCTCCCGTTACGAAAATGTATTTTGTGGACATGAAAGCATTTATTAATTAGGGAAAAGTAAAAATAGAAGGTTTCCACTCAGCATTCAAACCTTAAACAGTTTTTTTTAAGATTTTATTCTTTTTTCTGAAATTCTGCGGCTACCTCTTTTAATAAGTCCGGTTTATTAGTAAAAATCCCGCTTACCTCAGCTTCTAATAGTTTACGCATTTTTCGCGGCTGATCAACCGTATAAATAAAGTGCGGGATATTATTATCCTTAAGCTCACGGCTCCATTTCTTTTTAAACTGATTATAACTACAGTTAAAAGCATCAACTCCATATCTTTCCACTAATTCAACCGGAGACATTTTCTCCGACTCGGAGCGGTTGTATAGCAAGGCCACCGGAATTGATGGGTCCAATTTCTTCAAATGCTCCAGCGCCCGATAATCGAAACTGGAAAAAATCACATGATCCTCCATTCCATATTGTTTAACGAGCTCCAAACTTTTCTCTTCAACGCCTCCGTACAACTCATCAGTTACTGCTTCTGTTTTAATTTCAATGTTGAGGGCTATTTTCCCGGAAGCGAATTCAATAACCTCTTCCAGGGCGGGCATTTTTTCACCTTTATACTCTTCACTAAACCAAGAACCAACATCCAGATTTCTAAGCTCCCGGAAGGTATAATCTTTTAACAGCCCTTTACCATCACTATGATCATCAAGCTTGTCGTCATGAAACAGAACAGGGACACCGTCACTACTCATCATCACATCCACCTCAATCATCTCAGCTTCCATTTCGACAGCCCCTTTAAAAGCCGGCATCGTATTTTCAGGATATTGGGCACTCGCTCCCCTATGGGCAATCACTAAAAAACTATCGTCGTTTGAATGATATAAATCAGGAAGTGACAATTCTTGAGACATAACAGGCTGGACTAAAATACCAATGGTAAAAAAAAATAGTGCGGCGGTAACAAAAATAAATTCAACTCTGTCCATGTAACTGTTTCCAATTTAAGTATTCAACTAGTTCCCGCAGCTGTTTTTTCTGATAAAAAATAAGTCCCACATTTATGCCAAATACTGCCACTATGATAATAAAAAACGTTTGGCTCAGCTCAGTAATATCAAAATAGAAGGAATAACCAAAGATAAGCACTGCGGCAATATTAACTGCCAGCATAATCCATTTATTCCGGTCCTTTTTCTCTAGTTCTTCTATCTGTTCCTGTACAGAAAGTGACTGGGGATCGTCCTTCAGATGAATTTTCAGATAAGATTCCAACCGTTCCTGCTCTTTCTCGTTGCTAAAATCAGTCATGCTAATTTTTCGATTCGGTCACTCTTTTCATTGCATCACGCAATAACTTATTAGGATCGTGCACCTTTGAAATCGTATGATACACCAAGAAACAACCTATCATTGTTGACAAACTGGCAATCATCGTCAACAGTGTTGAAAGCCACAGCGGCTGTAAAAATCCCAGTATAGAAACAGTAATCACGGCCAAACCAACTCCTATCTGACTGGTTCCGGCAACTAAACAAATAGTTGTTGACGAATGGATCTGGTTGATCCACTTCGAAATACCGGTACTGTGCACAGAATCTCTTATATTAGGCGCATCCGATGGTATTTTCCAATTATTATGTTTTCTGGATTTACTCATAACGGATATCCAAAATTAGTAGGTCTTTTGAGTACCTACAAATTAACTGAAATTGTTGTTTTTTCAACCTTATTTTTTCATGTCAGATTCCCAATCCGATATTTATATCTACGGTCGTAACCCGATCCGAGAGGCTCTTTTAAATAAAGCCGAACACATCGAAAAAATTTTTGTGCGTAATTCTCTGCACGATAACCAGATTCCGGAAATTTTTGAGCACGCCTCGAATCATAGAATTCCAATCTCGCACGTACCTGGTCAGAAACTCTATGAGTTGGTTGGATCGGTTAATGACCAGGGCATCGTAGCCTTAATAAGTTCTACTCCCTACCAGGATTTCAACAACTGGCTGGATACTATAGACATCGACTCCTATCCAGCTATTTTACTTCTGGATGAAATTGAAGACCCCGGGAATTTTGGTGCTATTCTTAGAACTGCCGCGGCAGCTGGCCTTTCTGCCGTTATCGTCCCAAAGCACCGTCAGGCTCCTGTTAATGCTACAGTTTACAAAACATCGGCCGGCACAGCGGGGCGTATACCTATTGTACGGACAGGTAATCTGAATCAGGCTATTATGAAGCTTAAAGATGAGGGTTTTTGGATCGGAGGACTAGATATGGGAGGCAATCAGAACCTTTGGGACTTAAAAGTAGACAGGCCTCTGGCTTTTGTCATTGGCAACGAAGGAAATGGCATTCGGGAGAAGACACTTGAACACTGTGATTATCACTTCCAGATACCAATGGAAAATGAGGTGGAATCTTTAAACGCCTCTGTGAGTGCAGCATTGCTTAGCTATGAGTGGAAACGTAAGCGATAACATAATTTATGTTTACTCGTAAAGAAGATAATCCGCACGCTGCTGGCTAAACTCTTTGGCTGTTTGTCTCCAGTGTTCAAGATACGATTCATCCTCCAGCTGCCGCATCAATTCTTCTTTATCAATACCGCTCAGCTTTTGGATAAAATCATTAAGCTCGGCATCGGGAGTGGCATCTAACATCGTTGCCAAC
>JBEPXF010000284.1:0-4134 GCA_041642075.1 Fodinibius sp. | reverse complement strand
GTGACTCTCAAACCTATTTTATGGGGGGAATGCTGGGCTGGATTAATCAAAAATGGTCGGGACGTTCCATACCCTTAGAACGTTTGGGCGATACCTTTTTTACCCTGCCAGCTCTCCCGCTGAGGGGACATCCCTATAATTCAATGTATGGTGATCGCTTTAGCCTGGTGAATGCAGAATTTCGTTTTCCGCTTTTTGCGGCAATTCTGCCCGGACCCATACCAATTATTCCGCTTTATAACATAACAGGAGTGGCCTTCCTTGATGCCGGTATGGCATGGGGACAGGAAGTGCCGTATGAGGCCAACTTTTCGGATGGAGGGTCCTTAGAGTATGCAACCAATCCGGCAGATTTGAATTTCCAACTCCAAAAACAGGAAAGCAAATACTATGATGGACAAACGGGTAACATTTTAGATGAACGGCCCGGTGATTTTGTGACCAATCCCGACAGATATGCTGAGCTGCCCTATGAACGCGGTGATATTTTAATGGGCGCCGGTTTTGGATTGCGTACAATTCTGTTTGGTTTCCCTCTGCGTTACGATGTCGGCTGGCCCTACTATCGTGATGGATTCGGCGGTGATCCTATTCACTATGTTACCATCGGTATTGATTTTTAGCGTTGGAGGCAGAGAACGTTTTCTAAAGAACTAATCCTGTAGGGAAGAAAGGGGATATTCGCCTTCAAAAACAAACTGTGCAGGCCCTTCCAACTGTAAGTCTGCATAGGATTTATTGGATGAGTCGTATGAAAAATAGATATTCAACCGGCCACCTTCCGTTATGACAGACAAAGGCTGTATGTCTTCTTGTTTGTCATTCTGCAGATGATGCCAGACAAGGGCAGAAGCAAGAGCGCCCGTTCCACAAGCCAGCGTCAGGTCTTCGACACCACGTTCGTAGGTCTGCAGCTTTAGCTCCCTCTCGGTAACTCCGGAAATGAAATTTACATTCGTCCCCTTTGGTTGAAATTCCTGATGGTAGCGAAGTTGTCGCCCCTTGGCCGCCAGTTGCTCGAATTGGTCGAGTTTTTCATCTTCAACAACCGTAACAATATGTTCGGTGCCGGTATGGAGCTTAAAAATTCTTTGTCCTTCTATTCTCAATTCTTCAATGGAGGTCTGAGCCGGGAAGGTAAGGCGTACGTTTTGTTGATTTAAAACCTCAGCCTGATAAAGGTTTTTGTGTACGCTAAAGGTATGGTTCCGATCAAATCCAAGCTGGTGGGCAAACAAGGAGAGGCAGCGTCCTCCATTTCCACACATTCCGGCATCGCTGCCGTCCGGGTTACGATAAAACATTTGAAAATCTGCTTCTTCCATATCGGGGGGGAAAAGTACTAGTAATCCGTCGGATCCAATACCAAATTTTCGATCACAGAGCTGTGGTGTCCATTCAATGAGCTCTTCTTTTGAAAACCGTTGGTTACGATTGTCTATAACCACAAAATCGTTTCCAGCCCCCTGCATTTTCGTGAATGAAATAAATGTAGATTCAGTATCCATAACTAACCGGAGAGTGCGGGTAAATGTTTATAATTTTCATTATCGGGAATGACGAGGTCTAGGTCACGCATTAACCGTGAGAATCGAAGGGCCAGTACCGTAAAAACATATTTGGCTTGCACGTTTTGATAAATCATCGGTTTGCACCGGTTTACCTCTTCGATCATTTTCTCCAGGCGGGCATCACTCAATGTTTGGCAAAATTTTTGGATTACTTCCAACTGACCGGCATTGGTAATCAGCGAGCTGTTTTCGGTAGAACGGTAAACAAGAAGATCGCGTAAAAAAACTTCCAGTACATTTAAGATGGAAATCTGGCCTTCTATATTTTGCTGATTCTGCCAATCCTGGGCTGTATCGGTAATTTGGACGGCATCCTGCATATATGAAGCACGGAGGTAATTAACGATTTCTTTTCTCAGGCTTTTAAGTTGACTGACATCAAAAAAACGGGTCATCGCATAATTGCCACCCGATACACGGGAAAGATAGTCCGCATCATCTTCAGATAGCCCGTCATAAGTTATAAGTGCCTGCTTGATTTCCCCTGTTTTTAAAGCTGATAGCTGTATGTGTTGACACCGGGAAATGATAGTGGGAAGCAGGGCCTCGGTATGGTGGGTCGTTAATAAAAAGATGAGGTCATCAGAAGGTTCTTCCAATAACTTAAGAAAAGCATTTGCTGCCTCTTTACGCATCTGTTCAATGCCTGTAAGAATGATGACCGTTTTTCGTCCCTCATTCGGTTTAAGCCGGGCCGCCTTGCGAATATGTTCTCTGAAATAATCAACGGGATAGAAGGCCTGCAGGTTTTTAGAAGCGTCATCATCAGTAAGAGAGGGGCGCAAGCTAAAATCTACAATTTCGTAGGGATCATCGCGCAACATCTCAAGGCGGGGCCGTAGTTCAGCAGATACATTCTTATTTCGGACCGCGCTTGTGGGCATCGGAAGAAAAACATTTATATCGGGATGCGTGAACCATGATGATTTTTTTGAGAATTCCTGACCTTTAATATCAGTAATGTTGTCAATGCCGTTTATAATTTCTGCAAAGGCCAGAGCAAATGCGGTCTTTCCAATTCCCGGAGAACCGGAAAACAGGTAGGCATGACTGATACGTTCTGATTGTATAATACGCTTTACCTGTTTTCGGGCAAACTTTTGACCCACAAGTCGTCGGTCACCGAAATCGAATTCTAAATCTTTATATTCAGTCATGATTAATCGTCCCAGATGTAGTCAAAAAGTAAAATTCCGGCTGTTAGGGTTGTTCCTACATAGCCGATGAGTGCCCAGAAGTCATTAAGAAAATTTTGATTAATATCCTCAATAAGTGCAGCCTTAGTAAGCTGAACTAAAATTAGGATCAGCGGGAAAAGCAGCGGAAGGCTTAAAACGGAAAAGATAGCACCCTTACGGTCCGCCTGAGAAACAATTGCTGCGAGCATGGTAGCTACGCTTGAAAGCCCTGCCGTACCGATAACTAAAACGGACAGCAGTGCCCAATGATCGACAACGGCGATACCCAATAAAAATATATAACTTACAAAAGTTACTAAATTTACAGTAAAGGTAAACAGGTAGTTGAAGCACAGCTTCCCGAGATATACATCTGATGCTTTTCCGTGGAGTCGAAGCAAATTAAAAGTTTGCTTATCAGTTTCCATTACAAAGGACCGGGAAAGACTCGACAATCCCGCAAATAGAATCACAATCCAAACTAATGCACTTTGTGGTTCTGGAGGCAGTTGTTCCGCCTTTAGGGCAAATAAAATTAGCAGCAGAGCTGCCCCTACAAATGCGAGCACGGTGTTAAAGGCATAACGCGAACGAAGCTCAGTTTGTAAGTCCTTAAGCAGTATGGCTGTTATTCCACGCATAAAATTCATGAACAAAGTTTACAAAATTTATGGGGAAGTATTAAGTCATAGTTCAATATGAAAAATTAATAAATTAGGTTCTTAATAGACTTGTATCAGAAGCTAAACGATGCCTATATTTAAGCGCCATATGAAATAAATGAATTTAGTCAATTTTTGCATGAATATTTTCAGCTTGTTAGATACAGAGACTGTTTTACCAAATTTAGAAGCCAAGAATAAGGTTGAGATATTGAACAAGCTGGTTTCCACGCTGGAAAATAAAATACCGGCCGATAAAGTAGAGAAGATATTAGCTGCAGTAAAAGAGAGAGAAGAAATTATGTCTACTGGTGTGGGTAAAGGATTGGCTATCCCTCATGGAAAGACATCCGTTATTGAGCAGACGTATGCCGCATTTGCTGTTTTGAAAGAGCCTATTGATTATGAGGCGATTGATCAGAAACCCGTAAATATGGTTTTTTTGCTGGTGGGTCCACAGTCAAGCAATAGTCTGCATATAAAAATGCTAAGCCGTATTTCAAGGCTAATGAATAATAGTGATTTTAGAAATCGTCTGCTGAATTGTACCTCAGCTGAAGAGATTATTCAACAGTTTCAAGATGAAGAGTCTATGACGCTCAGTGGATGACTGAATCATAATTAATTATTTATTATATGCTTGGAAAAAAGACATTTGTCGTTGGCTTTGCTGCTTTGACGCTACTTACTGTTCGCCCGGCTAACATAGCGGGCCAGAAGATC
>JBEPXF010000283.1:0-4135 GCA_041642075.1 Fodinibius sp. | reverse complement strand
GGGGCGCCCGAAAATCCGGAACCAATGATAAAGCCGGTAGTGCCGCCAACCTAATGCGCTGGATATCGGTTCGATCTATAAAAGAAACAACCGTACCAGCCAAAGATTGGACTTATCCTTATATGGAGAGAGTGTAAATCTTTAAAAAAAACTTATAACAGCTTCTAATACAAAAGGCCCGATCATACAATCGGGCCTTTTGCTCTTTAAATTAAGAAGTATATATCTATTCAGAATCTTCTATTCCCAGATCTGTTTTTAATTCTTGGAGATCTTCTTTAAAACTTGCGTATTGATCTTTAAGATCACTCCTTATTGATTCAAGATTTTCAATTGTACCAGATTTTACCTCTTCATAGGTTGAGTTAAGCTGTTCTCTTTCATCCTGTAAATTATTCCATCGTTCTTCAATTTCTGGCTCGATCTCTTCAGACTGTTCATTAATGGCTTCCTCAACCTCGGCCATTTCCCTATCGAGCTCTTGCTCCAGTTCCTCCAGTTCGCTCACAAATTCCTCGCCCATCTCATCCATCTGATCCTGCATGGAATTCGTAGCATCCTCAGTTGTCTGTTCTGCGTTTTTCTGCATCTGGTCAGCCTCTTCCTGAGTATTTTCAGAACAAGCCGAAAAAAGCAACGCAAAAGACAATACAATAATTGATAAAATAGTGTGTCTCATAGTATTTGACTGTTAGGCATTATTAGTTAACATTATAGATCTGTGGTATCAATTCGTTACATTCTGATACTTAATTATATTGCAGATGTTCCTTACATTGAAATATCTTAATGGAAAATGTCCCTTCCGGACATACCACTTTTTAAGACATATCTATTATGATAATCAGTATTTTAGGATGTGGATGGCTGGGCCTCCCTCTTGGAGAACATCTTCGAGACAAAGGAAATACTATAAAAGGATCTACCACCACTCCCGATAAACTAGCCCTTCTCAAGGGTAAAAATATTACTCCTTACCTAATCAATTTCAATCCTGAATTCAATAAAGAAGCCGATCAAGATTTTTGGGACTCAGATCTATTAATTCTGAATATCCCCCCCGGACGTAAACGGGACAACGTCGTGAAGTTCCACGAACAACAGATAAAGGCTATTATAAAACAATTAGAAGGCTCAACGATTTCTCACGTTATCTTTATAAGCTCTACTTCGGTCTATCCTCCTAAACCGGGCATTGTTACCGAAGAAGATGCCCAGCCGGGTAAAGCAGCCCGAAACTCCGGAAATGCTCTTTTAACAGCCGAAGGACTATTAAAAGAACAGTCTGAATTTGATACAACCATAATTAGGTTTGGAGGTCTCTATGGCTACGATCGCCATCCGGTTACTTACTTGTCGGGACGCAAGAATCTAAAAAAAGGGAATGCGCCCGTTAACTTAATTCATCAAGATGATTGCATAGGAATAATCCGGGAAATTATTGATCAGGATATCCGTAACGACGTTTTTAACGGTGTCTCAGATGCCCATCCTCCTAAAAAAATGTATTATCCTGCCGTAGCCAGAGAGCGGGATCTACCGCCGCCTGAATATTCAGAGGATGAGGAGGAAGGCTATAAAGTTGTTTCTAACCAGAAGCTAAAACAAGTTCTGAACTATAAATTTGAATTTCCTAATCCCATGGACTTTTGATAGTGAGAGCTTCGTATAACAACTAATCATTAAGTTATTCTTATTAATTCTGAATTATAAAATTTCATGAAATTAAATATTCATAATTACGAATCAGATGATATTACAGTTGAATACGACCAGGAACGATGTATCCATGCTGCTGAATGTGTAAAAAATCTACCCTCTGTTTTTAATCCTGACAAAAGGCCTTGGATTCAACCTGAAAATGCAACTGCAGGCCAGATTAAGCGAGTAGTGCGGAATTGTCCTACCGGGGCCTTGAAGTACCGCGACACAGATCCACAAGAGCATCCGGAACCTCAGAATGCCATTATTATTTCGCCCGATGGACCTGTATACTTTCGGGGAGATATAGAAGTACGAAACGCCGAAGGAGAAACGGTACTCAAAGATACTCGCCTGGCGTTATGTCGCTGCGGACAGTCCGAAAATAAGCCCCTGTGCGATAATTCACATCGGGATATTCTTTTTGAAGCGCCCGCTGCTTTCGATCCGGAAAAGTTGGGAGAAGTCACAGAAACGAAAGAAGACAATGAAAACTCACTCGTTATTAAGTTAATGAAAAATGGGCCGGCCCTAATTGAAGGTAAATACCAAGTGTTTTCTATTACAGCCCAGCCTGTAAGTAGCGACAAAAACATAGCCCTGTGCCGTTGTGGGGAATCATCCGCCAAACCGTTCTGCGATGGCACCCATAAAGAAGTGGGGTTTAAAGGATAAATATTCTCTCCATCTGTCGCATTCATTATTTCTTCATTTACATCGGGTATTTTTACAATCGTAATTTGTGTGACGGCCAAGTTAAGTATCAGTTTTAGTTGTAAAATAAGCTATGCAGAAACTTTTTTTAATACTGGGATCTATCATTATGGCTTTGGGAGTCATGCTAGGAGCATTCGGAGCTCATGGCCTAAAAAATATACTTTCCGAAGAGATGATGGAAATTTTCAGTACTGGTGTACAGTACCACTTTTATCATGCCCTAGGATTACTCATTGTAGGTATAACGGCTCAATACTTACCCAATTCTAACCTGCTATACTGGTCGGGTATTTTAATGGTGACCGGAATTATCATCTTTTCAGGTAGTTTATATCTGTTATCAACCATGGGTTTACGATGGCTTGGTGCCGTTACACCTATAGGTGGTATATGTTTTATCGTATCCTGGATACTCTTTACAGTAGCTGTTTGGAAAGGCTTTTAATAACGTTATACCCCAATATTACGGGGTATAAACTTATACTTGCAGTTCCCATTCATTATTATATCTTTACATTAATTATTAAAGTGCTCTCAAGAACCCTAACTGCTGCTTGTTAGATATTCCATAGCACAGTTTTGCAATAAATAAACTGTATTAAATCGGCCTGTTTGCCTGCAAGCATGTTTAAAAAAAACATACATAGGATTTTAATCGTGCTTTATTTGGGACTTTGTCCCATGCTTTTACAGGCCCAAAATGAAGTTGACAGAGAAAGAAGCTCCCTTAAAGGCATACAGTCAATGGGGTTTTCTGTTAATTATGAAGCGCCATCTTCGCTTATAGAGTCTGAAGAAATTGACATATTCACTTTGCAGAAGATGGGAGAACAAATGCTGAGTGAAAATAATATAACGGTTGTCTCGGAAAAAAAACTGAAAGAATCGGATCAATTTCCGCTTCTTTATGTACATATTAATGCTATGAATGCCGGACGGGGACTTGTTCCCTTTGCTATTAACGTATATTTCTATCAGCCGGTAAAACTAAGTCTTAACAGAGATCTTCAAACCACTGCAAATACTTGGGAGACTGCAACCTTGGGACTGGTATCACATGATCAGCTGGATGTCATTAATGAATCCACAAAAGGATTGATTAATGAATTTATCAATGATTATAAAATGGTTAATAATTAACCCATGTTTTACTAAAAAAAGCTAACGCCAATAATTTATCACATATAATTACCTACATGAAGCTAAAAGATTTTAAAAAGTTTTGTCTATCATTCAACGGTACATCGGAAGATTATCCCTTCGATGATGATAACATTTTAGCTATTAACGTTATGGATGAAGTCTTTGCTATAACCGACACAGAAAAATTTGAAAGTATAGAGCTTAAATGTGATCCGGTTAAAGCTGCCATGCTTCGAGATCTTTACAAAGAAGTACAGCCAGGATCACATCTGGATAAACGGCATTGGAATACCATATATCCTAATGAAGATCTTGATGATGAACTCATTAAAGAATGGATCAAGGATTCTTATAGCTTAGTCGTAGACTCGCTTGCCCGCAAGAAACAAAAAAAGCTTGAAAAAATGGAGGACTAACGATTCTCTCTTATAAATAAGCTTTTTATACGGAGGAGACTTTTCTTTTCAAAATTCCAAACAAATTCAAACTGCCCCAGAATAAAACCATAAAATAAAAGCAAAAGCTGGTAGGCAGGAAAAACAATGATAATCCAGGCTATGATTTCAACCCAAAG
>JBEPXF010000282.1:0-4141 GCA_041642075.1 Fodinibius sp. | reverse complement strand
CAGTCCGATAATCCCGATGCGGACGGTATCCAGGGCCGGGGCGGCGTAGCCATGCATATTAAAGCGTTGCGGTTTTGTCTGCCGGAACGGCTCCTCTTCTTCCTTTTGCTTATTTCCGACCAATCCCAGGGTGGGCAGCGTGAGCCCGGCCATGCCGAGCTGTTTCAAAAATTCTCTTCGGTTGTTTTTCATAAATCTGTCAGGTTGGTTAGTGAATTCTTACAAATATTATCGTGTGCACCGCATATTAGATTATAAATTTTTGTTTTGCAGGTTACTAATTTTTTCTAACTCTTTCTATTTTTTTTCTAACCTTTTTCGGTGGAGGGCTTGTTTATTGTATGGCAAATATTAACAACTGGCTGAGGGCTTCATCCTCCCCCATCACAATATATTTACCATTCTCTGAAGAGCCGATCGTACTTAAATTAAAACCTCTCCACCTTATCCCCTGCTCAATTCCCGGTGCTACCATAGTGAACTGTGGATTGCCGTAAACATGATATCCCTCACCCTCCTGATCATAACTAAACAGATGTCCATATCCCGGAGCCCCCCCGGCAACACCATAAAGCTTTCCATCTTTTCCGAATGTCAAACCCCTGATCCGTGGCATCATAATAGGCTTACCCAAGTTTTTGACCCTATTAGAAGAAGGATCGAGCCTAAAAAGCTGGCCGTCACCAGCATTTCCTCCGTATAACATTCCATCTTCTGATTTCGCCCATGATTCTATTTGTCCAAGTGAGGTTCGTCCCCAAACCTCCGGAATCTTGTCCTCTAACACATGGAAACTGTTATTTTTGGGATCAAAGTAAAATATTTCGTTTAATCCCTTACTTCCATATATCATGCCCCGATCATCTTCAATAAGAGCTGCCCCCAGATACATATCGGGCGTCTGTGCATAGTCCCTGAACGTACGCAGCTCTTCATCGGTAGGTACGAGATCATCAAAGATGCGTGAATTGCCCGTTTTGATATTGTATGTAAAAAATAACCCTGTTGGATAACTGATTCCGAAAAGCTGGGTTCCTTCCGCATCACACGTTAGTGAGAAAATACCCTCTCCCGGTATGGGAACTCCGAGATTCTTGATCTCAACGGTTCCTTCCCGGTCAATTTTAATTCTCATAAGATGTCCGTCACCCCGACTATTATCACTGCCTTTATTTGCTATAGTACCTGCAAAAAATGAATTATTTTCTCCTGCACAAAATCCTGAGCGAATACTGCGCTGTCCGCTAATAACATTTTCAATATCCTCAAAATCAATGAGTTTGCGTTCCGATAAAGAAGCAACTAAAACAAATGGCGATAATCCTTCTCTCGCTGCGGTCCCACCGATAATATAATCCCCTGCTACCGTCAGAGATTGTATAGAATTGCGATAGATGGGCAATCTTTTCAGCTCGGTATTTTCCAGAGACACTTCAATGGCAAATGCCTCGTCAGGTTCCCAAAAAGAATACTGCGCCCGGGAAACATTAACCCAGCTGCTTAACACCATTATAATGAGTATTATAGAATTGATTTTTTTCATGGTTGTACCTCTTCTGCCGGATTAAATTTAATCATAAACGGAGTGCTATTGGGTTCCTGACCAGGATTTCGTTTCCTGCCCGCAAAATAGAGGTTACCCTCTTTATCCTTAATATCGGAACCGGTTGCCTCGGCTATCTCCGAGACAGGAAATTCATATAGGATCGTTCTCTTGCCGGTTTTCGGATCCATTTCTACAAATACGGTAGTATCTTCCTTTACAAAATTCCCATGTCCGCCTATGATATAATATAGTTTTCCATTATCACCAATATTCAGGTTGGGGACATAGGGTCGCCAGGGATCCTCCTCGAGATCATAAACAGGACCCAAATCTGCAATTTCTCCTATGCCTTCTTTTTCGGGATTAAAAGCTAATAGTTTGGCACCGTAGGTAACAAGATATATAATGCCATTTTCTCGGTCCTTTGCGTAGGCCGTAATTCCCGTAATAATATGGCTTCCCGGCGTACCAGGGAAAGCCGGCAGACTTTCCCTGGCAAAGATGAGTTCACCCTTACTTTTTTCATATTTTACCAGTCTTTGCCGCCAATCCACATAATATGCGTTCCCCCATCGGTCCGTAAAATTAACACGTGGTACATGGCCACCCCCTAATCTCCCCAGATCACGTCGCTCATTAGTCGAGGGATTATAGACCAAAAAATGGACCTGTGGAAAGCTAATTCCATAAAGTACGCCCGTATGGGGATCGACGTCCACATCTTTAAGGGTTTCGTATTGCATTCCCACCCCCAGATTGGTGAGCTCTTCGGTTTCAGGATTCCACTTCATAAAATAGCCTCCCGAGTAGCCGTGAGGGTGATCCCGTAAGTGGAGGCTCCGGTATACTCCTCCATCCGTAGAAAAATAGATCTCTCCATCAGGTCCTTCAATAAACTTAGAGTGAATTTTACCCTGCCACTGGTAATCCCTTAGATTGGCCATATCAGCAATAAAGCCCCTATTGGTCATCGTCCGTAGGTCTACATCGTAATCATACAAGGCTATTTTACCAAAATGATCCGTTACTCCCACAAATACCTTGTTATGGGTGGGACTGTATCCAATATCATTCCAAGTGGAATGTTGCTCGGGAAATCCGGGATAATCTATAAAAACAATATTCTTGTCACTTATCTCCTGGCTATGCGCATCCCTGTTTGGTACAATATATATTATACCCAGAACCGCCAGGAAATATAAAAGCTTTGTTATATTCATAAGTATCCTTTTTTTAGTTGTTTCATTTACCCATTTTATGTAGCTGTATAACATAGTTGAGCAATACTTCTCTTTTGCACAGTATCTCATTAATGATTTGTTCCTCATACCCCTAGTCCACAGGGACTAATCGCATGATAAGACCATTGTCTTCTGTCATCAAATACAGGAATCCATCCGGAGCCAGGCGGACACTTCTAACGCGCCCGATATCCTCAAGTAGTGGTTCATCCCTGATTACGCGATCGTTTTCTATCACACTCCGCATCAGCAACCGATGGGATAGGGCCCCGGAAAACAGATCGCCTTCCCAGTTTGGGTACCGGCCTCCGACGACAAAATCCATACCCGAAGGAGCGATGGAAGGGGTCCAATGGTGGACCGGCGGCTCCATACCTTCGCGAAGCGTGTCTTCACTTATAACGGTACCGTCATAATTAAGGCTATAGGTCACTTTCGGCCAGCCGAAGTTCATGCCGGCTCTGATAATATTGATTTCATCACCCCCCTTGGCCCCGTGTTCGTTCGACCATATCTGTCCCGTGGCCGGATTACAGATTAGTCCTTCGTGCATGCGGTGCCCGTAAGTATAAATCTCCGGCAGTGCGTCCGGAGTATCTACAAACGGATTATCAGAAGGAATCTGTCCGTCATCACTGAATCGCATCGTCTTGCCCGCGGGGTGGGAAAGATCCTGAGCATTTGCCCTTTCTCCGCGTATACCGACGGTGAAATAAAGATAGTCTTCATGATCAAAAGCAATCCGGCTGCCATACCAGTTTCCGCCTTCTGCAAAGGGTCCCGCACTGTATATCTCTTGTTCATCCATCAACGTATTCGTATCGAGGCGTCCACGTAAAAGAGCGGTATACCCTCCATGATCCCCATCCGGTTCCACATAATAGGAGATATAAATCCAGCCGTTCTCTTCCACTCGGGGATGGGGTTCAATATCCCTCAGTCCTGTCGGCACCTTTCCTCCCACAGGCTGAGGCCGCAGCTGTCCGTTTTCCACGACCCAAAGATTACCCGCCCTTTCAACAATAAGCATTCGGCCATCCGGCAAGAATGCCATACTCCAGGGTCTGTTCAAACCGGTGACAACTGTATCCACGACAAATGCCTGTTCCTCGGACTGGACTACGGCCACATTCCTGTCCGACACAGGGAAGTATCTTGTGGTCTGTACTTCTTGATTACAGGCCATGAGTCCTATTAACGACAATATCATTAATTTTGAAATTAAACGGCCAATTCTGCTTGTAAAATAGAAATAGCAGTACGTGTGATATCGCTTTTTCATTCCATCCTTTATATAATCTCAGCAAAAAAACTTCATTCTCCCAGGATCGCCCCCCTCTGTCACTCCCATTAC
>JBEPXF010000281.1:0-4190 GCA_041642075.1 Fodinibius sp. | reverse complement strand
ATTATTACCGGAGGCGCCGGATCGCTGGGAACTGCTGTTGTCGAATTGCTTCTTAATGCAGGAGCCAAGTGCAGTGTCCCCTGTTTTAACACCGAAGAGATGGAGTCTTTTTTGCAAAAAGATGAACAGGGCGTCTATATTAAAACACCGGTTAATCTGGCAGATGAAGAACAGTGTCAGTCCTTCTTTGATCTGGCCGTATCAGCACAAGGCGATCTCTGGGGGTCCATCCATATTGCCGGCGGTTTCGGCATGGGTAATATAGAAAAAACCTCCAAAGCCGATTTCATGAAGCAAATTAACCTTAACCTGGTTACCTGCTACAACAGTTGTCGCGCTGCTGTACAGCACTTTAAATCACAGGGCAGCGGCGGACGTATTGTCAACATTGCCGCCCGACCTGCTTTGGAACCCCGCCAAGGAGCTGGCATGACGGCCTATACCACAGCCAAAGCTGGCGTATCAGCGCTTACCCAATCACTCGCTGCGGAGGTTATTGAAGATAACATCCTAGTTAATGCCATTGCGCCTTCGACCATCGATACACCCCAAAATCGCGATAGCATGCCTGATGCCGATTTCGACAAATGGCCAAAACCCAAACAACTGGCTAAACAGATTGCCTATCTGGCTTCATCCGATAATGAGGTCACCCGCGGCAATATTGCCACCGTCTACGGCGAAAGCTAATTAAGAAAATCCAAATAGCCCATTATCGCGGATTATTTTCTTTAAGATGAGCTATTTGGAATACCAATCGACTGCATAGAGAATAACTATTTTGATATAATATAGTTTAATATTAAACTAATTGAAGAAATTAAAACAGTTAATCAATACACGTGTAAGAATTAGTTATGAATAACCTCTCTGATCTTTTCAGATCCAAAAGCATTAGAAAAAAAATTGTTATACAGCAAACTGTGAGGTCTCATTTCCCTTATAATTCTTCTACGCGTAAAAACATTATTAAAAATTATGAGCAAGCAGCAACCACTTTTAAAGTCATATAATCTTTCAGCACTCGACCTTTCGAATCGCGTGATCATGGCTCCCATGACCCGAAGCCGGGCCGGTGACGGCAACGTTCCCACCGATCTTATGGCCAAATACTATAAACAGCGAGCTTCGGCCGGACTTATTATTACGGAAGGGACTCAGATTTCCAAACAGGGCGTAGGCTATCCATGGACACCCGGCATTCACACGGAGGAACAAATAGAAGGCTGGAAAAAAATAACAAAGGCCGTCCATGAAGAAGGAGGACATATTTTTGCACAGATCTGGCATGTGGGATCCGTTTCCCATCCAATTTACCACGATGGAGATAAGCCCGTAGCCCCCTCTGCCGTTAAGCCTGAAGGAGAGACTTTTACAGCCAAAGGCATGAAGGAATTTGTAACGCCACGCGCCCTTAATACGGATGAAATCCCGGGTATTATTGAAGATTATGCAAACGCAGCCCGTAATGCAGTGGAGGCCGGATTCGACGGCGTGGAAATCCACGGTGCCAACGGATACTTGATCGATCAGTTTATTAAGGATGGAACCAACAAACGGGACGACCAATACGGGGGCAGCATCGAAAACCGTAGTCGTTTTGCACTCGAAGTAGTGGAGGCTGTTTCCAAGGCCATTGGCGCAGAAAAAACAGGAATTCGTTTTTCTCCCGTGGGACGTAATTATGGCATCAGCGATTCTAATCCAAAAAAGGTCTTTAGTTATCTTTTAAAACAGCTCAATAGTTATGATTTGGCCTATGTACACCTGATGGAACCGATGGAGGATGTCAGTGACTTGGCGAACTATCCCGAAAAAGTAACCGAATTTTTCCGTCCGCTCTATGATGGCACACTCATTACGAACGCAGGATTCGATCAGGAGAGCGGCAATCAAGCTATTGAAAACGGCATAGCTGACTTGGTTGCCTACGGACAACTTTTCCTGGCCAATCCGGATCTGCCGGAACGCTTTGCGGCCCATGCCAAACTCAATGAACCGGATCCGGATACATTCTACGGCGGTGATGAAAAAGGGTATACCAACTATCCATTTATGGATGAAACCGAAAAGGTAGCAGCAGAGTAAGAAATAAATAATGAATTCGGATTGTTGTCCCGGGTACCGGATGCGTCTCCCTATATATTGAGTAACTATATTTGGAGTAAGATTTTTATCGCGCATCCGGTATCTTATTATTCTGATAACCTAAACACTGAAAACAGAATTTAATCTTTGACATGACGCACGCTAACGGCATCCACCATATAACAGCCGTCGCAGGAGATCCCAAAGAAAATTATGCATTTTATTCCCAGGTTCTGGGTCTTCGCCTTGTTAAGAAAACCGTTAATTTTGATGACCCAACGGTTTATCACCTCTATTATGGCAATGAATCCGGCGAACCGGGCTCCATCCTTACGTTTTTTCCCTGGCAGCACCTGCAACAGGGCAAGCCGGATCGTGGTCAGGTAGTGGCCATAGGATTTTCCGTACCTACTTCTTCAAAAGAATTTTGGTTGAATCACCTCGAGGAACAGGATATCGATTTTGAAACTCCCTTCAGCCGCTTTGGCAAAGAGATCATCGGAATACAAGATCCGCATGGCCTGCACCTGGAACTTGTAATGGATCCCGCGGCTGATGAACCGGAAGGATGGGAAGGCGGTCCCCTCCCGAATAAGCATACCATTCGCGGACTCCATGGCGCCACCCTTGCCGAAAAAAACTATGAAGGTACGGGACGACTGCTCGAGGAGTATCTGGGTTTTGAGCTCACTGATCAGCAAGACGACCGCTACCTTTATGAAACAAATACAGATTTTGGTTCTGTAATTGAAATTATCGACCAATTTGGTCCCGATGGAAATCCCGGAAAAGGGACCGTCCATCACATTGCCTTCCGGGCAAAAGACGAAGAACACCAGCAGTCGCTGAGTAAACAACTGCACAGTAAAGGATACTATCTAACGGAAGTAAAGGATCGACAGTACTTTAAGTCGGTTTATTTCCATGAACCGGGAGGCATTCTCTTTGAAATTGCTACCGATCCGCCGGGCTTTAGCCGCGATGAAGAACCTGATCAGCTGGGCAGTGAACTTAAACTTCCACCCTGGCTGGAAAAGCACCGGCTCAATATAGAACGTGAACTTCCAGACTTAACATAACATAAGAGGCTAACATATGTCAGAACACAGAGGACTTCATCATATATCGGTCATTGCCAGCGACCCCCAGGATAACTACGATTTCTATGTAAAAAAGCTAGGCATGCGCATGGTCAAGAAAACCGTTAATCAGGATGATCCCACCAAGTATCATCTGTTTTATGCCAATGCGGAAGGGAGTCCCGGCTCAAGCCTTACGTTTTTTCCCTGGCCGCGCGCCCGACGGGGATCTTCAGGTTCCGGAGAAGCTACCGCCGTTTCTTTAGCCGTGCCCGAACATTCCCTTGACTATTGGAAGGAACGGCTAAAGGACCAAGAAATTACCTACAGCGGACCTCATCAGCGATTTGGCAAACAATTGCTTTCATTTAAAGATCCCGACGGACTTCAATTGCATCTGGTTTTTGAAAACCGAAAAGATGATCTCTCCGGCTGGGATAAATCAGCGGTTCCTTCTGAACATCAAATACACGGCTTCTGGAGTACCACGCTTAAGCTTGACCAGATCGAGGACACAGAACACATCCTCACTTCCATCCTGGGCTTTGAGAAGCAGTCTTCCGAAGGAAATGCTACGCTCTACCAAACCCAGAGTGAATTGGGACACTCGCTCATCGTTGAAAAGGTTCCGGAACAGCAGGGGCAAAACGGGGCCGGTATTGTCCATCATGTCGCCTTCCAAACCAAGGATGATGATGACCTTCAGAAATTACGCCACCAGGTACTGCAACTGGGACTTCGCCCTACAGAAATTATCGACCGACACTTTTTTAAGTCCGTCTACTATCGTACCCCTGGCGGCGTACTCTTTGAGATGGCCACGCATGGGCCGGGCTATTTTGTGAATTCCGATCCCTCTGAAGATCAGGCCGAGAAACTGGAACTTACTCCCTGGCATGAATCCAAGCGCGAACAAATTGAAGCCGCGCTCCCAACTATAGAAACTTAAAGAAACCTTTGCCAAGCTTATGTCATTATTCCGAGTAGACCCCAACAATCCATTTAGTGGCCCACATCAACAGC
>JBEPXF010000280.1:0-4265 GCA_041642075.1 Fodinibius sp. | reverse complement strand
TATCCGCTATGATTGATACCCGCAAAAAAGGGGATGGACGATGACGCCCATCCCCGGAGGGTTATGAAGCTACTCTGCAATTGAGGTTTTATTCTCAATACCCATACCCTATAACTCAGAGAGGGGATTACTTATTGTCTTCTTCCTTTCGGCCTATCTTTTTGCAGATTTCAGCAAGTTTTTCCAGCTCTTTGCTGGTAAGCGGCTCAAACTCCTTCATTATGTGCTTAAGATGCTTGGGAAAATAGGAGCGAATTAATTTTTCCCCCTCCTCGGTAAGATGGATAAGCATAGAACGGCGATCTTCGGGATCTTGCTGTCGTTGCACCCAGCCACTTTTTTCAAGATTATCAATAACCAAAGTTATGTTTCCTCCGCTTTTAAGGAGTTTTTCTCCCAATGCCTTTTGGTTGAGAGGACCCAAATGAAGCAGTGCTTCCAAAACGCCAAACTGACTGACCGTTAAATCTTGCTCTGCCAGCTGACGGTTGAGTCTATTATTAATAGATTCGGTTGCACGCATCAGCTTGATAAATGCATTCAGCGTTTGTTCTTCTTTTTCTGTGCCTTCGTAATGCGTGCCCATCTGTTAATAGGAAATAGAAAGTTTAGGATGCTTTTACAATATATCGAATATACAATTTTGTTGGCAAAGCCTTAAAGGGACTTTTAAATGCTGTAACTGATTGTTACGGGAGCATGATCGGACAGATCCCATTCTCTTTCAATAACGGCTTCTTCTGCGGCCTCAAGCAGGGTGGGGCAAGTCATGTGGTAATCAATTCTCCAGCCCTTGTTCCGCTCCTTGGATGCGGCGCGGTAACTCCACCAGCTATACAAATCTTCCTCTCCTTCATTTAGTCGACGATAAACATCCTCAAAGCCAGCCTCTAAAAGCCGCGTTACCCATTCCCGTTCTTCCGGCAGGAAACCCGAGGTATTTTTGTTTCTCTTCGGATTGTGAATGTCAATCGGTTTGTGGCAGATGTTATAATCTCCACAAAAAACAACAGGCTTATTTCCGGATAAATACTTTTGGGCAAAGGGCAGAAAGTGATCCAGGAATTCCATCTTTAGGTCCTGTCGCTCATCACCGGTGGTACCGCTGGGAGCATAGACAGAAAATACAATCAGATCTTCAAATTCCGACATAAGGATGCGCCCTTCATTATCAATCCAGTCCACCCCAATCCCCTTTTGTATCTGGATGGGTTTTTCTCGGGAGAGGATGCCTACACCGGAATATCCCTTCTTTTCGGCCGTATGGTATACCGAGTGGTAATTCATGTCTTGGATGGGATCCGGTATTTGGTGCTCCATGGCGCGGAGTTCCTGTAGACAAATAATATCGGGACTGCTTTGGTTTACCCAGTCCTTAAAGCCATGGCGATGGGCCGCACGAATTCCATTTACATTGAGAGATGATATTTTGAGCAAGCCAGTAGGAAGTTCTTGGGATTAAAAAGAGTGTTGTACCAATAGTTAAGGAATGAGTAACAAGTAATTATTCTTACTCTTTACTCATTATAGAATACGAAGTTATTAACTACTCGCTTTTTACGATCGCGTAGTTCCGTTTGCCAACCTTCAGTGTAAACTCAGTATCGGCTTCGAAAGTTACGCTGTAGCCTTTGTCAGAAATTTTTTCATCGTTAATTGAAATGCCGCCCTGCTGGATGAGTCGTTTTGTTTCCCCGTTACTGGAGGTGAACTCGGCATCAGAAACAATATCCAGAAGACGTACTTCACTGCCCGCTTCATAGGTAAGTGTAGGAGCATCATCGGGAATTTCATTCCCAATAATGGTTTGCTCGAAGTGTTCACGTGCTTCCCTGGCCTTTTCCTCTCCGTGATACAGGCGTGTAATTACCAGCGCCAATTCATGTTTAGTGTTCCGGGGATCATCCTTAGCCTTTTTTTTGTATTTGGGGAGCTCATCAACGGAAACATCGGAGAGCAGTTCAAACCATGAATAAATAAGATCATCGGGAATCGAAAGGACTTTCCCGTACATGTCATTGGCATCTTCAGTAATACCAATATAGTTGTCGTAGGATTTTGACATTTTTTTGCTGCCATCGGTACCAACGAGCAGTGGCATCATAAGTGCTACCTGGGGTTGTTGACCGTCATCTTTTTGAAGGGCTCGTCCCACCAAAAGGTTAAACTTTTGATCGGTACCTCCAAGTTCAATATCCGATTGCAGATGTACCGAATCCTGTCCTTGTGCCAGGGGATAAAGGAATTCGTGGAGCGAAATAGGCTCGTTGTTTTCGTAGCGTTTGGAAAAATCATCCCGTTCAATCATTTGTGCCACGGTGAGTTTTGAAGAGAGCTTAATCACATCCTCAAAACCCATGGTTCCAAGCCATTCAGAATTATAAACGATTGTGGTTTTGGATTCATCAAGAATCTGGGTGGCCTGATCGAGGTAGGTAGAGGCATTTTCTTCGATCTCCTCGCGGCTAAGAGCCGGACGCGTTTGATTTCTACCAGTGGGATCGCCGATTAGTGCGGTGAAATCACCAATGATAAGAATAGCCTCGTGGCCCAGATCCTGAAACTGGCGTAGTTTACGGAGAATCACTGAATGGCCCAGGTGTAAATCAGGACGTGTTGGATCACATCCTAACTTTATTTTGAGAGGACGGTCTTCTTTTTTTGATTCTTTGAGCTTTTCCACCAGCTCTTCTTCCGGCACAATTTCTACAGTGCCTCTTTTAATAACATCAAGTTGTTCTTCAACAGGTAAAAATGCCATGATTATCTAAATGATTACTGTTCTAAAAAGGGAAAATTTTGAATAGGATTATGTTCGTCTATTGTTTTTCTCACCGTTTCCACAAAATCTTCAGCACCCGGATAAACCGAGGCAACGGTATCATATGCCCATGGAGCCAGGTAGATTACGTAGGAATAAGAGACTGATTGTTCCCGAACATCCTGTGACGGCATATTAAAGCCCGCGGCAACAAGCAGTAAGGCGCTGATTGCAATGCCGCTTTTAAGTGCACCGAATGAAAGTCCGGTGATACGGTTAATAAAACTCAGCTGGATGGCCTCAAGTAATTTACTTGCAACATAGGCGATAATATTAACTACGACCAGTGTCGAAATAAAAATGAGCAGGGCTGCAATAAAAGGGATATAAGTTTCGTATTCAGTAAGATAGGGGCGAAGGTGCTCTCCTACCGAGTGCATATACTGAAAGCTGAGGAATACCCCCAGGATAATACCTACAATCCCTAAAACCTCCTGGACAAGCCCATTTTTGAATCCTCGGTAACCAAAAAAAGCAATAGGTAATAATATCAAAAAGTCCAGGATATTCATGGGTGTTTAACGGTCAGGATAATTCCTCTTTAACCACCTTGCTAACAAGCGAACCTTCGGCTTTACCTTTTAATTCCTGCATCATAGCGCCCATTACTTTGCCCATGTCAGCCATATTCTCGGCTCCTAAAGCCTCTATTTTTTCTCGGGCAATATCGCGCACCTCCTCTTCAGAGAGCATTTTGGGCAGATAGGAGTTAATGATTTCGAGTTCGGCTTCCTCTGATGCAACTAAGTCTTCACGCCCTCCTTCCTCAAATTGTTCGATAGATTCTTTACGCTGCTTGGCAGCTTTCATCAACACTTCGATGGTTTGTTCGTCGGAAAGGGTAGCTTCACCTTCTTTTCGTTCGCTAATTTCACGTTCCAGAAGTTTTGCTTTCAGCGACCGCAAAACTTTAAGCTTATCTTGATCCTTGTCCTTCATGGCCTGCGTTAGATCGGCCATTATTTGATCTTTTAGTGCCATAATTCAGAATGATATAGTTGAGGGTTAAGCAAAACGTGGCAAAAAAAAAGGTTCCACCCGCAAAAACGAATGCAACCTTTTCCGGCAAAGGAGAATAAGTGTTATTCTTTGTTTTGCTTTATAAAATCCTGGACATCGTCACGGTCGACCATTGCTTCTTTATAACCATACTTATTGTTGGCGGTTTTCTTGGCAACGATCACCTTTGCCATTTGACGGTCCGTTCCTTTTTGTTCACCTTCTTTACTTCCAAATGTTTTCTTCTTAGCCATAGTTCTAATTAGTTCCTATTTAATTTCTTTGTGAACGGTGTGCTTGCGAAGAACCGGATTGTACTTTTTAAGTTCAATTCGATCGGGATTGTTGCGACGATTTTTGGTCGTAACATACCGTGAAGAACCCGGTTTTTCCGTGCACTCCAAAATAACTTGTACTCTGTTTCCTTTTGCCATAATGTTATACG
>JBEPXF010000279.1:0-4282 GCA_041642075.1 Fodinibius sp. | reverse complement strand
TTTTTCGCTCACCCACGCCCCTTCCAGATATTCGAGCGTTGGAACTTTTTCCCGGGTTAGCTGAATCCCCCGGGTAAACGTCAATGCTTCTAATCCCATTTTTCTAAATTTTGGTTTAGTCCCATATACCAGTGATCGCAGATGTTTTGCCCGCCGTTTAAACCAAAAAAGCTTCGGATAATGCCACCAGCTAAGCCTTCCATCTGTTTCTTTAGAAACTTCATTCAAATCGGGCACACAAACCACGAACGAGGCGGGCTCGCCATCGACAAAGGCCAGCAGCATACTCTCCGGGATTAAAATCGGCTTTAACTTTTTGACCATCTCTTCTACAGTTTCCTGAGTTAACTCTGTAAACTCCTCCTCCCGTTCATTAATATCCTGCTCGCGCCAGGCTTCATTATATATTTCCCGAATATATTCAGCATCCCGATAGATGTTTCCCTTATTAATAGGACGCAAAGAAACACTGGGACGACTTTGAATGCGGTCGGTTATTTTCTGCATACGCTCAGGAATCGGATCATCAAAACTGCGTTTATAACTCCAGTGATCGTCCAGTTTTTCGGCTCCTGTTTTTTCTAAAAGGTCTTTATAGTATGGTGGATGAAAAAACATCCCGTAGATAGGAGGTTCCTTATAGTTTTCTACCAATAATCCCCAATAGGTATCATTCTCTCCAAAATTTATAGGTCCGCGCATTGCGTTATACCCCCGCTTCTGATGCCACTCTTGAGCAAAAGAAATAATTTCCTGTGCCAATCCTACATCATTCTCCATTTCTATAAATCCGATCCCTCCCATTGTCGGCTCCAATACTTTATCGCGTTCGGGTGTGTTCATGACGGCAAAACGTGCAACCACCTCTTCCCCATCTTTGACTAAAAAACGTTCGCACTCTCCTTTAGAAAAAAAATCATTGTGGTCCGGATCAAAAATATTTTCTATCTCGAACCGAAAAGGAGGCGCCCAGTTCGGAAAATCTTTATAAATGCGAAACGGAAATTCGTGAAATGCGTCTATCTGTTGCGCACTTTCCACCTTAAGAAAATTGTAAGCCATAAACCTTTTAAATTGAAGTAAAGAATATCAGAAGAATCTTCCGTAACTTATGATAGATTTCCTATAGAATTTCAGCTATTATTACCCGGCTAAAATGCCAACTAAATATCTGTATCTGGCTTGAAGGAACAAAAGAAAAAAGTGATTGTTGTTTTTCTGCTATTAATATCTTGCATTATTAGCGGATACCTGTTAATCACTGTTGAAACTAAAACTAAATCGCTGCGTTCATTCTCTCAAGCTGATTCACTTATACAAAATGAATTCGCAAATTATAGTATCGATAATAGCCAGATCCGGCAATATTCAGCACAAGCAGGTTCATCCTTCAGCCGAAAAACATATCAAGTGCGGATTCCTGAAGAACAATCCAAAACACAATTTCATGCTGACTTAAATCGTATATTCTATCCCTATAATATTGCAACCCCAGGAAGAGTTAATATAGCAGATGGAAACATGCAAATCCATCTGCTTTATGAGGATATAATTTTTAGAACTATAGAGCTGGAAACCGATTCTGACCTCATTCTTCAGCAAAATCAAGTCAGCATTATTTTGGCCTTTAATGAAGCACCCAGTAGCAATATTATAAGCCAACTAACCAGTCTCGGAGAACCAATTCCAATATTGTTGTCTGTTGAACATCCCATACAGGCAAAAGAATTCCAAGAAGAATTTTCAGGTCAATATGATCGCCTTATTTTTCAACTATATAACGAGTTCAATGAAGACCTTATACAAACCAATCCCTCAATAGCCCGGCGCCGCATTAATCAATTTGAAGAAATTCTACCTAATGCTCGTTTACTTCTCAATGCAAACAGTGATAATAGCCAGAATATCATAGAGGAATCGGACATTTCCCTTATAGAAGCACAAAGTGCCCTGCAGCTTCACCAAAATCTTGGGAAAGCCATTTTCCTGGAAGAACTTAATAAATTAAAACCTGGTGCAGCCCACTCTCTCGCTATTATCAACGGTAATGAAACAACCCTGAGATGGTTGGAAGAAAAACTACCTGAACTTAAACGCTCTGGAGTACAAATAGTACCTCCCGATCAAATAGGTTTTTAACATGCTTGAACATTTAGATACTGATCGCTGGTTTGAAAGGCTGAAATTAGAAGAATTTCCCGAACCTAAAACCATTCACCTGCAACATCCCATACTTCTTTGCCACGGCTATGGCGCTATTGCCTCACTGGTAAAGCCTTCCCCTCTTTACGATGTAGCTATGTTAATGCGCTCTCACAACGTGCTTGCGTATGCTCCTAACATTGTACCATACGCTAAAATAGAAGTGCGGGCCCAGCGGTGGGTAAAATTAATTAATAGATTAACTGCCGAAAATGGCTATGATAAAATAAACATTATAGCCCACAGCATGGGTGGCCTGGATATCCGCTATGCTCTATCTGAACTGGGTATTGCTCACAAGGTAGCATCATTAACTACTATTTCCACCCCCCATCGCGGGACTTCACTTGCGGAACTAACGCTTAAAACACCGGATACTATCCGGGATAAACTAGGTGACTTTCTAGACTGGATGGGCGACCGTATATATCCGAAAACAAAAAGTGATTCTGTGGGATCAGCCGAACAGCTAACGCGCCAATATATTACAGAAGAATTTAATAGTCGGATTACTGATGTTCCTGATCTCCCCTATTACTCATACAGTTCTGCTGTGGGTAAGGGCACGGATATCCCTATTAAGGTAATTGGACGCTTTCAAAACAATCATATATTCGAAGAAGAGGGATTAAATGATGGTATGGTGTCTGTAAAAAGCGCCAAGTGGGGCCAGCATATCAAGACCCTTCATCTTTCCCATCTCGAACAGATGCACTTACGCGTAAAGGACGAACGAAAGCCAATTTTCCAGGAGTTTTGGCTGGAAATCATTGAAATGCTAGAGGAAAAAGATCATTAACGTTAAAGCTCAATTTCTTCCACATTTTTAAGTAGAGTATAGGCAGTCATATCGTACTGTATGGGAGTGAGTGAAGCAAAGCCTTTTTTTAGTACGTTGATGTCCAGGTCCTCCCCTTCATCCAAGAGTTCTAGCCGACCGGTAAGCCAGTAATAGGATCGATTATTGGGATCCACCCGACCCTCAAACTCCTCTACATAACGACTATCGGCCTGCCGTGCCCATTTAATACCCCTCAATTCTCCGGGAGGTACATTCAAGTTCAACGTTACACCTTTGGGAAGGCCTTCAGTGAGTACGTATCCAATCACTTTGCGTGCGGCATCCCGTGCCCCGCTCAAGTCTGCATCTTCATCAAAGTCGGTACAACTTACAGCGATGGATGGATATCCTAAAATAGTTCCCTCGGTAGCAGCACTTACAGTACCCGAATACAAAATATTCACCCCGGCGTTGCTCCCGTGATTAATACCGCTAACGACCAGATCAGGTTTGCGCTTCATGAGCTGATCATGTGCCAGCTTAATAGAATCAGCGGGGGTACCGGTTACTGCCTGACCATTAAAGCGTCCATCTACCTGAAAAGAACGCGACCGCAGTGGAGTATCCACCGTCACCGCATGCCCCACAGCACTCTGTTCACGATCAGGAGCGATAATATGTACCTCGCCAAATTCATCCGCTACCTCGGCAAGGGCCCGGATACCGGGAGAAAAAATACCGTCATCATTACAGACAAGAATTACAGGTTCCTCAGAATTGCTCATAATATTTTGAACTAAATGATATAATCCACTAACAAATATAATTTAAAGGGAAGACCCATCTACTTTTTCAAGTTAATATGAAAACCTATCTTAATTTATACTGTTAATTATCGTACTGTTCGCTTTCATTTGGAAAATCTCCGGACTGTACATCTTTGATATAATTTTGTACAGCTTCGGTCATCTCAGTATCCAAATCCGCGTATCGGCGAAGAAATCGGGGCTTAAACTCTTTATTAAGTCCCAGCATATCGTGTGCAACCAATACTTGTCCATCACACTTTTTACCGGCCCCTATTCCAATAGTAGGAATAGAAAGCTGATCTGTCACTTTTTCCGCTAATCCAGCGGGAATTTTTTCCAATACTATTGAAAAGCATCCGGCTTCTTCCAACTTATGAGCATCGTCCAACAGTTGCTGTGCTTCCTCACTTTCGGTTGCCCGCACTTTATAAGTTCCAAACTTATAAATGCTTTGAGGGGTAAGTCCAAGATGCCCCATAACCGGAATACC
>JBEPXF010000278.1:0-4296 GCA_041642075.1 Fodinibius sp. | reverse complement strand
TGGCTTTGGCCATACGACTATTTGGAAACATCATGAGCGGTAGCCTTATCGTAGCCATATTACTTAGTCTCACACCCCTCTTTTTCCCGGTTGTCATGCAGGCTTTTGGACTACTGATAGGGGTCATACAGGCATATGTATTTGCCATTTTAGCACTGGTTTATGTGGCTTCTGCTGGTCGGATTCGCGAAAAAGAGAACCAGTCTGAGTCCAACAATAACTCTTACAATCATCAAATCACCTGACACCATGGAAAGTATAAGCATCATTGGAATGGTATCCATCATTACGGCAGGCCTCACGATAGCTGTTGGTTCTATCGCTCCCGCTTTGGGGGAAGGACGCGCACTGGCGCAGGCCCTACTGGCTATAGCGCAACAACCGGATGAAAGTCCGACCATTACGCGTACCCTGTTTGTGGGCCTGGCAATGATCGAGTCGACAGCAATATACTGTTTTGTCGTTGCCCTCATTATAATGTTCGCTAATCCCTTCTGGGATTTTGTAATCGGAGGATAACGTGCAAATTGACTGGTTCACATTTTCCGCCCAGATCATAAATTTTCTGATCCTGTTATGGCTCTTGCGGAAATTCCTGTATAGTCCGTTGCTCAATGTAATGAAAAACAGAGAGGAGAAGATCTCATCCCGGCTGGATGAAGCGAGCAGTAAGCTCAAAGAAGCGGAGGATAAGTCAAAGAAGTACCAAAAAAAATTGGAGGAGTTGGAAAAGCAGAAATCAACTTGGTTAGATGAAGCCAAAGAGGAAGCTGAATCATTTAAATTGGAACTCATGCAGGAAGCTAGGAATGAAGTGGAGAAGGTCCGCAACAAATGGATGAAGGCGGTAGAGAGAGAAAAAAAAATGTTCCTGGATGAACTTGAGGATCAGTCATTTCAGAAGATTATGGATATCGTTGAGCATGTTATAACTGACTTGGCTGATCTGGCGCTCGAAAAACAGGCGATAAATCGTTTCACCAGTCAGATAAGGGAGATGAAGGAGGAGGAAAGGAAGCAGATGATCGATGCCGTGGATGCGGACCACCTTGAGGTCGCAACGGCCTTTCCTACCGAAGAGGAGGATCGAGAACAAATTGATGCAACCATACGTCAATTGCTGGACTGTGAAAAGGGGTGTCGGTATAAACATGATCCGGAGCTGGGTTTCGGTATTGAAGTGCGAAGTAACGGCTGGAAAATAGGTTGGAATATGAAAGGCTATCTGGAGGAGCTGAAGTCAGAGATAAAAACGGTTTTCAATCAGGTGGAAGCCAATACCTGAGGCTATTTAGATGTATGTTACTTGTAAACCAAATTAACAATAGAATCGATCGGACTAATCCAGGAAAGAACATTGGCAATGCGACAAGCTTTAATATCCAAAGGAGTATGTGAGATTGTAACATGACTGATCAAATACTTAATTCTGTACTTGAAAAATACATGACTCGGCTGCAACAGGTACTCCAGCGGAGCCCGGATATGCAGCTACGCGAGTACGGAGTCGTCACATCGGTGGGAGAAGGGTTCGTTCGCGTCCGTGGATTACCGCATGTCGGAACCGATGAGCTGGTCTACATAGATACGCGAGAGCGTCGGGTACCAGGGTTAGTCTATAATCTGGATGCCGATGAAGCCGGTATTATTTTGTTGGATGAGGAGCGGTATGTAGAAGCTGGTGATGAAGTTCAACGGTCATCTGATATATTAAGTATTCCAGTCGGGGATCAGCTTCTGGGCAGGGTGGTAGATAGCATCGGTCGTCCACTTGACGGGAAAAAGCCATTAGCTACAAACGATTACTTGCCGGTAGAACGTCCCGCCCCGCCCATCATGCACCGAAGCCCCGTTGATACTCCGCTGCAGACAGGCATTAAAGTGATCGACGCACTGTTCCCGATTGGTCGGGGGCAGCGCGAATTGATTATAGGTGACCGGCAGATCGGCAAGACAGCTATTACTGTTGATACCATAATTAATCAGCACGATAAAGATGTAATCTGTATTTATTGTGGTATCGGAAAGCAGAAAGCAGCGGTGGCCCGTGTTATAGCCGACTTACAGGAACATAGAGCCATGGACTATTCTATTGTCGTTTCAGCCGGAAGCGAAGATCCGGTAGGATTGCAATATATTGCCCCGTATGCAGCGACTAGCATCGGAGAGTATTTTATGCAACAGGGTAAAGACGTGCTTATTATTTACGATGATTTAACTTGGCATGCCCGGGCTTACCGGGAACTGGCATTGCTGCTTCGCCGTCCCCCGGGCAGAGAGGCATATCCGGGCGATATCTTTTACATTCACTCACGTCTGCTGGAACGGTCGACCAGACTCAAGGCGGAATACGGGGGTGGATCGTTAACAGCCTTACCCATAGTGGAGACACAGGCTCAAAATATATCGGCATTTATTCCAACCAACCTGATCTCAATTACCGATGGTCAGCTCTACCTGTCTCCGGAACTTTTCCAAAAAGATGTTATGCCGGCTATCGATGCCGAGAAATCGGTCTCTCGGGTGGGCGGTGCAGCACAGCGACCGGCCTACCGCTCAGTAACAAAAAAACTCCGATTAGCTTATGCACAATTTGAAGAACTGGAAGCGTTTTCGCGGTTTAGCTCGAGGCTTGATGAGGATACTAAGAAAACCATAGAACGCGGCCGTTTGATTCGCGAGAGTTTAAAACAGCCTCAATTTGAACCCCTGGAAATTGGTGAACAAATTTTACTGCTGCTGGCGGTAACCTCAGGGTTAATGGACAACATTCCGCTCGCCCGACTCGAAGAAGCCAAACGGCAAATCAGGGAAATCTACCGGGAGCATTCTGATGAGCTGGATCAAAAAATCGATTGGCAGGAAGATATTACGGAAGAGGAGCGAACATATTTGCTCGATCTGGCAGAAACAGTGCTTGAATCTTTAAAAGAGGAGCAGGAGTATGCAGAAACTTGAACAGCTACAGCGCAAAGTAAAGAATGCGGAAGACTTGCAGTCTATTGTAAGGACCATGAAAGTTATGGCTTCGGTAGGCATTCATCAGTTTGAGGATGCTGTCGATTCACTTGGTGACTATTATGATACTCTTGAACGAGGATTGCAGGTTGTGCTTTACAAAGAATTCAGTGAGGCTCGCCCTTTTCTCTCATCGGGTGATGAGGGGTCAGCCGGGATCATCGTTATTGGCTCAAGCCAGTCGCTGTGCGGGCCCTTTGACGAGTCGATGCTGACTTATACGCTGGAGAAGATCAGGGATGATGAGAAAAAGGAGACGCAGTTCTTTGTGTTGGGAGAACGGCTGACCGGTTATTTGCGGCAGGCGGGAGTGTCGATAGACAAGCAGTTTATTTTGCCCGGTTCGGCAGGCGGGATCAGTGGACTGGTACTGGATCTGCTGGCTGGTATTGAAGAATGGCAGGCACAACGGGATATCCGATCGATAAGGGTATTGCATAACAAGCCCGCTGACAAGGAGGGATATACGTCCCGTAGTCAGCATCTGCTGCCATTGAATAAGAGCTGGCTGGAGCGGCTCGTTGATCGTCCGTGGCCGACCAATAATTTGCCCCAATACAGGGTAGATGCGCATACCCTGTTCCTTTCGCTGCTGCGGCAATATCTGTTTGTATCTCTTTACCGCGCAGTGGCCGAGTCGCTTGCTGCTGAGTATACGAGCCGATTGTCTGCGATGCAGCAGGCTGAAAAGAAAATAGATGAGCGTTTGGAAAAATTGAACCGGGCTTATACGCATGAACGCCAGTCGGCCATCACCAGCGAGCTGCTGGATATTATGGCGGGATTTGAGGCGGCACAGTCTCGTGATAGTGATAAAGCAATATAATGGAGGATTAATATGGCAGATCATGAAAGTATTTTAAATGAGCTGATGAAAAGACAAGAGCCCTGGTATAGCTTAACTGGAGAAGATGTTAGTCAAAGACTCAAAACTAATACCAATACTGGATTGTCTGAGGAGGAAGTCAAACGCCGTCTGGCTTTCTTTGGGCCTAATGAAATCGAAGTAGATACCGGTTTAACCCGCTGGCAGATTTTGTTGCATCAGTTCAAAGATCCGCTTATCTATATCCTGCTGGCTGCTGCTTTTGTGACCTTTGTACTTCAGGATTATATCGATTCGGGGGTAATTACTACTGTTGTTTTATTAAATGCGTTAATTGGTTACCTACAAGAAAGCAAAGCTCAGAAAGAAATGGAGGCACTTTCAAAGATGTCAGATCCGAAGGTTAATGTTATTCGGAACCGACGCGAAATGGAAATTGCCGCACGGGAGCT
>JBEPXF010000277.1:0-4336 GCA_041642075.1 Fodinibius sp. | reverse complement strand
AGCTTATGACAGCAGAAATGGATTTTAAATTCGAAATCAGTTGTTGCTATGGGGTTATTTTATTTTAAAACAGAAAAGAACGTTGGCTTGGCATTGGGCGGTGGAGCAACGCTTGGTGGGGCGCATGTAGGGGTACTTCGGGCACTGGAAGAAGCAGAGATAAAAATAGACTGCATCGCCGGTACCAGCATCGGGGCGATGGTGGGTGCCTTTTATGCGTTTGGGATGCCGGTGGATGAAATCGAGAAGATTGCTCTGGAGCTGGATTGGCCGGATGTCTCGGGTATAGCTCTGTCGAAAAGGGGATTGCTGACCAACCATGAAATGGGAAAACTGTTGGATCAACATCTGGGTGATGTGCACTTCGAAGAGGCTCAAATTCCATTCGCCGCAGTGACGACCGATATTTCTACCGGAGAAAAAGTTATTCTTGATGAGGGCGATGTTTCTGAAGCGGTAAAGGCAAGTACCTGTATCCCTGTGCTTTTTGAACCCATTCAATATAACGGTCGTCTTTTAGTGGATGGTGGACTTAAAGAAAGTGTTCCCCTTTCAGCTATCCAAAATATGGGCGCTGAATTTACCATCGGTGTTGACCTTAATGCCCATCGAAACTATAAGCGTCCCGAGAATATTTTGGATATCCTGAACAATACCCTTGAAATCGCCTTGAAGCACTTGGCGAATGTGAACCTGAATGAAATAGATCTGCTTATTCAGCCCAATCTTGCTGAGTTCAGTCGAAGCGAAACCAAAGACATCGATAAGATGATCATCGAGGGATACAAAACTACCAGGGAAATGTTGGATGAAAAGGAAATTGCGTAAAAGGGGTAAGCCATACCACATATTTAATCTCAATATTCTTTTTCCCAATGTTTAGTATGATAAATATTCGGCTATAATCAAGAGAAATATTAGAATTTATATAAATATGACCTCTTTTAATTACAGTTCTCGTGATATACCAGTAGTGAGTTAAACTAATTTGCATACGGGTAATTTTGGTGAACGCCTATAACTTAAAAGGTAATGATCATGAGACGTCTATTTTCCATTTCGTTTATAACAATCATAGCAATTACAGTAATGGCCTGTGGTGGATCAAGCACGGGCCCCGATACGGATGACAGTGACAATAACAATAACGAGCCTGAAACCTACTCGGTTTCGGTGGATATGACTCCATCGGATGGCGGAGCAGTATCTCCTTCGTTAGAGGATAACTATGAAGAAGGCAAAGAAATACAGCTGTTGGCCAATCCCGAAGACGACTATGTATTTTCCGGCTGGACCGGCGATATGGAAGGGGATGTAAACCCGCTTCCGCTGACGGTCAGCCAGGATTTTGATATTACGGCAAACTTTGAGCGCAAGAATTACGAATTGAGCGTATCTACCGAAGGCGAAGGATCGGTTCAGGAAAACGTACTGGAGCAGAAATCCAAAGAATATGAGCATGGCACCGCCGTAGAACTGATCGCTACGCCGGCCAAAGGGTATAACTTTGTGGAATGGACCGGCGATGTGGAAAGCACCGACAATCCCGCCGAAATAACCGTGGACGATCCCAAAGAGGTAACGGCCGTCTTTGAGAAGAAAAGCTATGAGCTGACGGTGACGACACAGGGAAGTGGAGCTGTTTCAGAGCAGGTGGTGTCGAAAGCCAAAGACTATGAATACGGAGACGTGGTTGAACTTGACCCCAGTGCGGCTGAAGGATGGAAGTTTATAGAATGGAGCGGAGACCTGTCAGGTTCGGACAATCCCGCGCAGGTTACCGTTGATACGGCGAAAACGGTAACAGCGGTCTTTGAACGCAAGACATTTGCAATGGATATTACTATTCAGGGGCAAGGGACTATTGCTAAAAACCCCGACCAGAGCGAATATGAATACGGTGATAAGGTAACCTTGACGGCTGATCCCATTGATGGGTGGAGCTTTAAAGAATGGGGCGGAGAAATTTCCGGCTCTTATCCTGAAATGGAAATAACGATAAACTCTCAAAAAGATATCATGGCCGTTTTTGAGAAGAAAAGTTATGATCTCACAGTTACCACCGACGGAAAGGGTTCGGTTACCGAAGAAACCGTGCAGGCAAAAAGCTATAATCATGGAACAACTGTCAAACTTACGGCTGTACCTACAGACGGCTGGCGATTTGTGGAATGGGAGGGCGACATAACGGGCACCGATAATCCTGCGCAGCTCACCGTTGACAATCCCAAAGAGGTAACCGCAGTGTTTAAGCCCTTGTTTTATATGGCCAAAAATGGGGTGACAGTTGTGTGTCCTGATGCAGAGGCTGGTCAGAAAGGTATTTTAAATGGAGAAGATTACGGTACGGAGTATGAAGCAGTGGACCGATCATCGTTGGACCAAATGATCGACAACAAAAAAGATGTAACAACAGGTATTTGTACGTCACCGATATCTGACATGTCTAAACTATTAGAAAATGAGGTAAATTTTAACCAAGATATTTCAAGTTGGGACGTGAGTAATGTGACTGAGATGGATTCTTTATTTTACAATGCCTCCAGTTTTAATCAGGATATTGGAAAATGGAATGTAGGTAACGTAACCAATATGAACGGCATGTTTCGAAGAGCAGACAATTTTAATAATGATATTAATAGTTGGGACGTAAGCAGTGTGACTGATATGAATCGCATGTTCAGTGGAGCAACTGCGTTTAACCAATACATAGATGACTGGGATGTGAGTAGTGTGTTAGATATGAGTGCTATGTTTCATTCTGCAGGCAGTTTTAACCAGAGCATCAGGAGTTGGGACGTAAGCAGTGTGACGGATATGAGTCATATGTTTAGGGGTGCAACTGCGTTTAACCAATACATAGGTGATTGGGATGTGAGTAATGTAACGGATATGAGCGGGATGTTTCTTGAGGCAGGCAATTTTAACAGGAGTATAACAAATTGGGATGTAAGCAGTGTGACTGATATGAATCGCATGTTCAGTGGAGCTACAAATTTTAATGTAGGCCTTTTTGGTAGTTTGAACAGCTGGGATGTAAGCAACGTGACTGATATGAGTTACATGTTCGTTAATGCAGTCAGCTTTACCAAATCTATAAATAATTGGGATGTGAGCAGCGTAACAAATATGAGCGTGATGTTTGCTGGTGCTGAGAATTTTAACAGCGATATAAGCAATTGGGATGTGAGCAGCGTTACCGATATGTATGGTATGTTTAGTGAAGCCACAATATTTAATCAACCTATAGGTGGCTGGGATGTAAGTAGTGTAATTGATATGAGCTATATGTTTCATGATGCTGAAAATTTTAATGCAGATCTAAACAGTTGGGATGTGAGCAGCGTCACCGATATGGGTGGGATATTTCGTCACGCAGATAGTTTTAACGGGGATATAAGCAGTTGGGATGTGAGCAGTATAACTGATATGAGTGTTATGTTTCAGGGAGCCTCTGACTTTAACAGGGATATTAGTAGCTGGGATGTGAGCAAGGTGACAAATATGAGTAACATGTTCGCCGGTGCAGAGAGTTTTAACATGGATATAGGTGGATGGGATGTAAGCAACGTAGCAGATATGAGTTTTATGTTCGATATTGCAACGAGCTTTAATCAAGATATAAGTAGCTGGTGTGTAACGAATATCGATTCGAAGCCATATAAGTTTGACAATGCTGCCGGTTTTGAAGGTAACAGCAGTCTCCAGCCGCAGTGGGGCACATGTCCATAATAATAGGTCAATAAATTAATCCTATAGAAAAAGGCGGCTTTCGGGCCGCCTTTTTGTTTAGCATCGTAATCAAATGCTCGTTATTTGTGTATAAAAAACAATCAGTTTTTAACATAAACAGTCCACATAAAATACTGCTCAAACAGATTTATAAAATCTCTGATTAGTTGATTTTACAAGTCAACTAATATTTTATATGTTCTAGAAAATTTACTTCAAGAGATCTGATAATAGTTACGGTAATATCTATATAACACTTCAAGAGAGCCTTTTTGTTATGAGAAACTTACTATATTTTTTGATTTTTGCACTTCTTGCCATTTTACTTGTTTCCTGTGGAGATTCCGGAACGGGGCCCGATACTGATGAAGGAGAAAACGGGGAAAGCGAAACGATCACTTATACTGTTTCGGTTGAGGCCTCACCCAGCGAAGGTGGATCTGTTTCACCTTCGGGTGAAAATACCTACGATGAGGGCGAAGAAATTGATCTGGAGGCTACAGCTGATGACAACTATACTTTTACCGAATGGACGGGAGACGTAGAAAGTACTGATAATCCCCTATCTCTTACTGTTGATCAGGATTATAAACTGACGGCCGTT
>JBEPXF010000276.1:0-4363 GCA_041642075.1 Fodinibius sp. | reverse complement strand
CTAAAAATTCTTACTTCTAATTCCAAAAATCCAGCAACCTAGCCCGCATTTAAGCAGACAGGACTCGCTATCTCCTTGCCTAGCTTTCATTAATTAGCTAACCTATCACTTTCAACTAATTCAATGTTAAGGGCTTGTTGGAAACTTGTTTTAAGTTTTTTCGGGTAGCTTTATGTAACGTTGAAAAGCTATAAACCTGAGCACTGATGTTCCGAAGCAGTGCTTCGGGGTTCAAATCCTGTCTTCCCGTCCAGGCAAAAGGCTTCAAGCCACTTTAAAGCATATTTGGAGCCTTTTTTGTTTGGGCATTTCTTCGCAAAGGGGTTACAAATAGCAGTCGCTACTATCCTACTACTATCGAGACTGGGAGGCAAAGTAATGGCTAGCTTAATTAAACAACGGGGATGGTATTATGTTCAGTTCTATAATGCCCAAAGAAGACCAAAACAGAAAAGGATTGCATTCAGAACCCGGACCAGGCGGAAAGCAAAAAACTTTTGCGAAGAATTGAAGATGCATATGCTGAGGAAACATTTGACCCTTGGGTGGATGAGTGGTGGGAAGATCAAAAGGAGGATGCTGTCCAAACGTTAAGCCAGGCGTTTGAAAAGTTTATAGAGGCGGCCTTGCAAGCCGAGATGGATGCTCACCTGGAGACTGACGAGCGCAAAGGCGGCAACAAACGCAACGACAAAAGTCGAAAAACGATGAAAGTTCGGCAGGTAGTTTCTAGATCGAGACTCCGTAGAATCTATGCAGCAGTTTCGACCGAAAGCTGATCAAAAAGCACGAGACGGTGCTGGCCGGACAGCCTTGCTGGCAGAATTATCGGTCTTTACGGGGGCTGGGCATGAGCCTGCGAGACATCAGCGCTCACATCAAGGAAATGTATGACGCTGAGCTACCTCACAAGGTCCTCTTCCATTTTATCGATCGGCTTATCCCGGAGGTGAAGGCTTGGCTGTCCTGTCCGCATGAAGAGGTATACTGCATCGTACGGCTGGATATTATTTACTTGTAAAGGTGGGTCATGGCTTAAAGACCGGTGTGAAACACTTGAGCTCAATAGTTGTACTAACCTTTCTTCTGTTAATCTCTGTTTTGGCCGGATATCCAACCTTATATAAAAGAGGTTGGATGAGATTATAATAAAAAGGCCCGCATAAAATGCGGGCCCTGGTTTACGCTTTTTTGCATCTAATGAACTTTCAGATTTCCGTTATAAACGGCAATCGGATATCCCCGGGGGAAATGATCGGGTATTTGACAGGCAGTATTGGATGATCCATAAAGACGATATTGTAGTCTGTCTGCTTCAGCCTTTTTTCCTTCCCCATTATCCTGAACGGAAAACAGGAAACAACCCCGACTCACTGTACCATCTGTGATTTTTCCTCCGAAGAAGAGTTCGTTGGAATTTCTTCCGTGTTCTACCCAGGTTACGGGTCCTGAAAAGTCAACACCCTCATAGTCATTTGTTCCTAAAAATGTCACGTTGCCCTTCGCATCTCGTTTTAACTGCGCATCAAATTGCACATAAAAATCACGTGCAGGGCGATTTCCGCTGTGTGTCACTTCATCGTGAATGTCATTGGTAAGTCCGTCATCACTATGAGATTCTTCCCCATCATGCCCCTCACAACCTCCCTCCTCATGATTCGGAGGTTCCTCGTGTCCATCCTCACACCCCTGCCACATAGCCTGGAATTCCCCGGTCGCCTTCGTTCCTGTCCAGGGATTTGCCCCTGGTACCGAGTTCAGAGCAGTTTCAGTAAAGGTTTCGGAATCGTTGCTGGTTACGGTTGGATCGCAACCGTACATAGCGATAATGGAAGAGAACAATATCAAACTTGTTATTTTAATTAGTTTCATTTTCTTACACCTTGATTGTAATTACCCTGTCGGCCACTCTGCAAAGAACCGGCCGGCAGGTTTTGATAGGTTAATATAAATTATCAGTTATGCCTCCTTGATTTTAAGCCAAGCCAGCTACACATTTATTAGAGCAGCCGGCATTTGATATTTATTACATTCAAATGGATCGGTTAAAAACAAGGAATGCAATACAGGGTTTAATTATTACCTTGCCCGTTTCCAGCGTGGTCCGGCTTTCCGCCGCCACCGCCGCCGCCTTTACCTTCACCCTGGCCTCCGCCCGGTTTGTCACTTCCGTTTTGCAATGTTAAACGGACGTCTATATAGGTAAGATTATTCTCGGTATCGATATAAGTTACTCCACCACCAAGTTCAGGTTCTTCCTGAACTACTACCTCTTCTTCCTCTTCCTTAAGCTTAATAATAGTATTTGTAGTAAAATCAGTGTTGTACGTGGTCGGACTGTTTGGATCCATAACAAAAGTTATGCGATAATCACCGGCTCCGGCTGCAGTCTTACGGGTCACCCAGTTGTAGCCATAGATAACCTTTCCTTGAACATTAATCTCTGCGGAATAGCCAGATGGGCCGTCAATAGCTTCCCAAACCCCTCCCTCAAATAAGGGATCTCCGGCATCGCCAATCCATTTTGCTTGACTGGCATCCCAGTACAAATCCAGATCAGTAGCATCCCTGTCTTTTAACAGTTTTTGAATGACCAATTTGGCTGTTCCGGAGTAGACCGTTGCTTCATAACTTTCGTATGTGACTCCATTGGTCCCCCAAACTTCACTGAGTCCGGATTGTGTTGGATCTTCAATTTGCATGGTAAATGCAGTCATTGGGTCAACTAATGTTTTATACAACACTGTTTCTACCCGAATCTGGGAACCGAAGGGCCAGTCTTTTGCTTCCAGGTTGTCACCCCAGTCTATGGTTGAGACCTCTACCGGTGTTTCATATCCTTCTTCGGTTATAGCATTAACCGATTGGGCTTGCCACTCATTCAAAGGATCGTTTTGAACATACCAGTCGTAATTATCAGCTGTAAAGTAGAGACCATCAAAAACGGGTTGTTCGTAGATTCCTCTCAATGGTTTTACTACGCCGTCGGACCAGATAACAGGGAAGGATAAGTTGTTTCCTGCTTTTGTATCACCAGGTTCAGTCGGTTTTGCCATTTTTTGTGCTTCCAACTTGGTTATTCCCTCCTCACTCGTTATATCGAGTGGCCTGTCGCTTGTGCAAGTTTTTTTCTGTAAAAGTAGGTGCCATAATGGGTATAATAATTAAATATAAGCTTGGTATATCCATATTGATTACAGGTTTTCTAATAGCAGCCGGTTGCGTTCAGGCTCAGCATATTTCTTATACGGGAAGTCTGCAATATGCAACCGGTTCCTATTTTTTTGATGAAAATACAGCAAGCTTCTCTCTTGCAAACGGCATAAGCTACTCCGGAGATAATGTAACCGTTTCATTTAACGTACCTTTTATCATTCAAAATTCTCCGTGGGTATCTTATGGGGCAGCAGGATATATTCCAACCGGGGGACCCGATCACAAAACGGTACGAGATTCCTCGGGAAGAGGACCCGGAAATGGCAAAGGGGATGGGCCTAAAAACAGATTTTTGCAATCAAAAGCACAGGATGCCACGTTCAAGAGCACGCGAAAAGATGGTGACAATAAAGTCGTTTTCCCAGATACAAGCAGCTATAAGCAGTCCAGTTTCGGAGATCCCAATCTTTATGCCAGCCTAAAGCTTTTTTTATCCGCTTCAGCTACCACCTCACTCCGACTAAATACTGGTCTGAAAATTCCGTTTGCAGATCCCAGCAGCGGATTTGGAACTGGTGAATGGGATTATGGCTTGGGGATGTCCCTTTCTCAGCGTTTTAGAAATTATTTTCTCATAGCCGATCTCATGAAATGGTGGTTCGGAGATCTGCCCGAATTGGAGTTGCAGGATCCATTCACCTACGGTTTTGGATTTGGCCGTTCTTTTGACAGTGGCAGCTGGCTAGTTAACGCTACTTACAGCGGCTATAGTGAAATTATTGATGGTTATGAACCTCCCAGAACACTGAATTTCGGTATAGGTCATTTTTTATCACAAAATGTCTCGCTTAACAGTACCATCTCATTTGGCCTTAGTGAGTCTTCCTCCGATTTCTCCCTGGGTTTCGGCTGGATGATAAGATTTTAGTTTCAATGCTGTGAATAGCCGCATCAGTCAATAGCCGCATCATCTCTAAACGGTACTTATATATTAACGAGGCAAGGATGAAGTAGTACACCCACTCTTGAGAAGTTTTAATAACACAGCGTATTTCTTAATTCTTTTTTATTGAAATACCTTACTTTCTTTTAAACAGATGTGGTTTGGTGCGATAAGAATCAATAACATGCCATTCTGGAGCGTACGAATATAGGCTACTGAGAATAGCTCTCCATTCAGTAAGTTGAATAATTTAACTCTATCAGA
>JBEPXF010000275.1:0-4376 GCA_041642075.1 Fodinibius sp. | reverse complement strand
TTTTGAATTTTTTTTTCATCAAAACGAGCCACCTTTTCGACATTAAAGTTTGCAAATGCTTTTTGATAGCCTTCTCGTTTTTTTAGGATAGTACTCCAGCTCAGTCCCGCCTGTGCACTCTCAAGCGTTAAAAATTCAAATTGTATTCGATCATCATGTACTGGAACCCCCCATTCTTCATCATGATAACGAACATATTGATCAAATGTATTTACACACCACGGACATCTGGTTTTCATAATTGCCTTTTTGTTAAATGAAGGTTAAAGTTCGCCTTGATTAAAGGTATCAATAATCCATAAGACAACAGACCTATGCACTGGGAAAAACTCGTTGATGAATTTGCAGATAAAAGTGATATAAGTAAAGTACTTTCCACTCAGGTTGAATCGCTGACTCATTTTTTAGAAAAGATTGTTCGAAAAAAAGAAGAGGATGATTTTCTACAAGAGCTGGTGAACCTACCGAAGTTGGCAGCAAAGGCTTTTGATGAGGGAGATGATGAAGCTTTTGATGAGATGGAGGAGCTGATTGCCTCTTTTTCAACGGATGAAATTACACGGTTGCTACGTTATTATACCGTCTTTTTTCACCTGATGAATTCCCAGGAGCAGCGGGAAATTACACGTATCAATAGGGATCGGGCTATGAATACGGACCCTAAATCTCCACGCAGTGAAAGCATAGGAGAAGCAATTTATTTTTTAAAAGAGGAAGGATATTCAGCAAAAGAAGCTGCCGAGGTCATTGCCAAGCTGGATATCCAGCCAACAATTACCGCTCACCCTACGGAGGCCCGTCGTCACAGTGTACTGCAGAAACAGCAGCATATAACGCGTATGATTGATGAAATTCGCCAGGGAAGCCTCACGCCGGATGAGCAGATTGCACAGACAATGGATATCCTCAATGAAATTCACCTGTTGCTGGCTACTGATGAAGTGCGGACAGAAAAAGTTACGGTAGAGGATGAGGTCGAAAACGGCATGTTTTATTTTATGAATGCCATTTGGGAGACGGTGCCGGTGCTCTATGATGATCTTCGTAATGCATTCAATACCTATTATGATGAGGTACCCGATTTATCCACTATTCTGCGCTATCGTTCTTGGATTGGAAGCGATCGGGATGGGAATCCCAATGTTACCTCAGATGTTACATGGGATACTATTTTAGAGCAGCGGGAGAATGTAATGCTTCTTTACTTGGAAGAGCTGGATGAACTACGCAGCTATTTGAGTATTTCTCAAAATAAATACAAGATTTCGGAAGAGTTGGATGCTTCGCTTAAAAAGGATGAGGAAAACGATAAGCTCTCAGAGCGTTACCAACGGCTGTATAAGCAGGAGCCTTATCGCCGAAAAGTAACGCACATGATGCATAAACTGAAAGACCAGCTTGAGGCCTTAGAGTCTGACAGTCGCTCCTACATTTGTCGGAAGGCAGATGAATACACGGCGGAAGATTTCATCTCTGAACTTAAACTTATTGCCGAGAGCCTGCGCCAGTCGGGATTGGAAGAAGTTGGATCAGTAGGTAAACTTGAGCATTTAATTGTACGGGCAGAAACCTTTGGTTTCCACATGGCGGCACTTGATATTCGCCAGCATAGTGGCGTGCATGAACATGCAGTATCTGAACTACTTTCTATTGCCGAGGTCACGGATAATTATGCGGATCTTTCGGAAGAAGAGAAGCTTGAGGTCCTTACAAATGAGCTCAATAATCCGCGTCCCTTGTCGCCGGTAAAGGTTCAGCTAAGTGACCAAACCACGCAGATGTTAAAGGTCTTTTCACTTATTGGTGACTTGTTGGCACTCGATAAGAACAGTTTCGGCAGCTATATCATCAGTATGACCCATGGTGTTAGCGACATGCTGGAGGTTTTGGTTCTGGCCAAGGAGCGAGGGCTGTGGAATGAAGAAGATGAAGAGGTGTACAGCGATATAGATGTCGTTCCTCTTTTTGAGACCATTGAGGATCTTGAAGTTTGTGGAGAATTAATGAGTCAGATGTATGAGAGTGACCTTTACCAGAAACAGTTGCAGGCCCGGGGTAACATTCAGGAAATTATGCTCGGTTATTCCGATAGTAACAAAGATGGCGGATACTGGATGGCGAACTGGGCATTGGAGAAGGCCCAGCAGGATCTCGGACGCGTCTGTCGGGAATATGATATGGATTTCCGTCTGTTTCACGGACGTGGCGGAACGGTCGGTCGCGGGGGTGGACGATCAAATAAAGCAATTCTGGCACTGCCACCGATCAGTAACAATGGTCGTATTCGTTTCACTGAACAGGGAGAGGTGATCTCTTTCCGATACTCGCTGGCTTCCATTACGCGTCGGCACCTGGAACAGATAGTAAACGCTATGATTCGGGTAACAGTTGCTGAGCAGGGCTTTTCGGATGAAGAAAATGACTTTTTTCAAACTATGGAGCAGCTCTCAAAACGTTCCATGGAGGCATACCGGGAACTCATTGACGATGAGGACTTTTGGCCGTGGTATACTTCAAAAACGCCTATTGAGCATATAAGTCGACTGCCTATTGCATCGCGACCAGTTTCCCGGGGGAGTACCAAAACAGCTGATTTTGAAAATCTTCGGGCTATTCCGTGGGTGTTTGCCTGGACTCAGGTTCGATATAATGTACCGGGTTGGTACGGCATTGGCGTGGCTCTCCAGGAGATGCTTGAGAAGAACGAAGGAACCCTTGATAAGTTTCAGCAGTGGTATGAAGAGGGAATCTTCTTCAATACTATTTTAGATAATGCGCAGCGGGAAATGGCCCGAACGCATATCCCTACTTCCACGATTTATGAAGATATCGATGACGGATCTTTCCATGAACAGATAACGAAAGACTTCAGGAAGGCGGAAGAGGCTATCAAAAAGATAACCGGGCAGGAATATATTCTGGAAAACAGTCAGGTTATTAAAAAGTCTATCCGGTTTAGAAATCCGTTCACATATCCATTAAATATGATGCAGGTAGAATTGTTGAATCGCTGGAATGAAGGGCCGGAAGCAGAGGAGGAAGAGCCGTTAAGAAATGCGCTTTTCCTTAGTATCAACGGTATTGCCGCTGCTATGCAGAGTACGGGCTAAAATTAAGAATTGGGAGTTTTGGAATTACGAATTTGAACCACTTTATTCGTAATTCCTAACTTCTGATTAACTCTTTCATTTGACGGCGAAACTTTGGGGCTCCCCCATTGGCGGGATGCCGAACTACGGTATGAGATATACCGAAGTGATTTAAACTTTGTTCGCATTTACGTCCCACTGCAATTATTTCTGCATCGGAGTATAGTTCAAGGAATAATTTGAGGGCCGGATAACCCGCTTCCAATTCATCGTCTGTGGGAGTTCGATTACTAAGCAACCCATCCTCCGGATCATAGGGGTGCCAGGGAAGAGCATTCCATAACACCGTCTGATAAGGATCAATGTCTAGTTGATAGAGGGCCTTCCACATAATGGTTGCCGTAGGTTCCGACATTCCCTTGGCATTAACTTCTTTCTTACTGGTTCTTTTAGGTTCAATACTTCGAAAAGCACCATCTGCGGGAATGCCATGTACCGGTTGATGATGCCCCAATAAAATACGTTCCGAAGTCATGGCAATACCGGTAAAATGTCCTCCCTGGTAGCCGAGTGCCTCTGCAATTAAGAGATAATTTGCCGTTCCCAAGCGTTCGGATAAGTAAGTTCGGAGTTGATCACGCCGGATACGTGGACAGTTTTCTGATCGGTCGTGCTGTGGATCACGTTGGTACCATGGATTAAAAAAGGCTCCTTCTGGGGTATCACGTAACAACTCAAAAAGGGCACTGAGATTAGCCATTTTGAAAAAAATACAGTTTAAAATTTGTTATGAATGGCGGTTATTTTGAAGTTTCCTAATATAGTGCATAGAGAATCCATAAGAAAAAAGTTTTCGACTTGGACTAAGAGGAGGGAACGCACAAACATAGAGCAAAAAATTGTATATTACTATATCAATAAATACTAATCTTGGAGAATTCTATGAGCACCGATATAACCTTTGATATAACGAAAGTATCCCAAAGCCGCCTTGACCAAGCGGACCTTGATGATCCCGGATTTGGCCGGTTGTTTTCTGATCACATGTTGGAGGTAGCGTATAGGGAAGGGGAGTGGCAACAGCCAAGGATCAAACCCTATGGTACTATTGAAGTTGTTCCGGCCCTAAATGTCTTTCACTATGCTCAATCGGTGTTCGAAGGAACCAAGGCTTACTACGTAGACGACGAAACTATCAATTTGTTTCGTCCTGAGCAGAACTATGAACGCTTTATACAATCTTGTGAGCGAATGTGTATTCCTCCCGTTGACCGCGATGTATTCCTG
>JBEPXF010000274.1:0-4412 GCA_041642075.1 Fodinibius sp. | reverse complement strand
ACATAGGCTATATTCAAGAGCCGTTTAATAGGGATTATGGTCTTAAAGTTTTTGACTTCAACTTTACCTACCTCACAGATACATCCATAAAAAATGAGATAAAGAAGGCCCTCGACCAGCTTATTCAACTAGAAAGAGCAAACTATTACATCCCAGCTATCAACCGGGAACACCATGGACTTGAGAACAGAAAAGAACTTTTTAGTGATTTTCTTGGCCAGCCGAGCATTCAAAAGGCCCCAGCTTTTATTAAGCGTTTCTTATTTAAATCAAAAGCACAGCTCCTGTTCAATCGTGCTAAATATGATCCCCGGATCAACAGATTTCTTATCAAAGATCCTCTTGCCTGCTTGGCAAGCTCATTTCTGCACCAGCAGTACAAAATGGATGTGGTGATACTGGTCCGCCACCCGCTGAGCTTTGCGGGAAGTCTAAAACGACTGGGCTGGCGCTTCGATTTCGACAATTTCCTGCGCCAGGAACAACTTATGAATGATTATCTGGAGCCATATCGGGAAGAGCTAATCCACCTGAAAAAGAAACAAACCACGATCGTTGAGGAAGCCGCCATGCTCTGGAACTGTATTTATACGGTATTGGCTAATTTCATTAGTAAAAATCCGTCGTTCCTTGTTTGCAGGCATGAAGATATTGCTCAAAACCCTCTTAAAACCTTCCGCAACCTGTACTCCAAGCTAAACTTAAACTATACAGACTCTGTGGAAAAGAAAATATCTGAGCACACAAATGAAAATAATCCTGTAGCAACCCAAGACAATCAGGCCCATCAACTTAAACGAAACAGCGAGGCACTCATTTATAAATGGAAAGATATTCTGACGGAAAATGAGATCAATTACATTTCGGAAGAGACCAAAGAAACAGCTTCGAAATTTTATGAACCTGATTTTTTCAAGAATATTTAACTAGTCTAAGCTGCCTTCCGGATCTTAGTATTAGAGACCTTTGTAAAATTTAATTATCATCACGAACGCAGTGTGGTGATCTCCTTTTATAGGTTTTAACAGGAGATTGCTTCTCCGCCAGCCGGCGGATCGCAATGAAAGTCTTTATTTTAGGGGTTTTGCAAAGCCCCCTATTATTGTTCAAACATATCATTAAAATTTAATGCGTGCTTGGATGCCTAGCTCACTTCGGGTATCTCCCTGAATTTCGTTCAATCCGCTACCGATAACCTGTTTGTCCTCGTATTTAGTGATACCGAATTTTGCCCAAAATTCCAGAAAAGGAAATGGTTCGTAATTAAGCAGTAGGTACATCCGCTGTCCCTGGTCGAACAACATCTGACTCCCAAACACGTAGAGCAGATCATTCTCAAACTGATATACGCGTGTCGCAAAACTTTCGGTATCGAAGACCGTCAGGCGCGTATCCAATCGTAAATTATTACGAAGCTGCAGCCGCAAATCCTGGTAAAGCAAGAGGCCGCCTTCCAGTGTTGCACCCGGCTCTCTGTTTCGGACCAGTTCTCCCCGGGTGCGAAGTCGAATATTTTTATTTACCTGGTATTCAATATTTGCCCGAAAACTACTACGCTGCCCATTTTCCAATGTACGCTGCGTGCGTCCCAGTTCATCCACGGTTTCATACTCCCCTTCTTTGGTTTCACTTCGCCACTGCAGATACACTTCCCAATCCGCAGTTAGCTTAAATTCTGCCCTGCCCAGCCATTCAAATCCTTTGGTCGACTGATGAGTTCCAAAACGAGGTCCTGGGAACCGAAACTGATCCATATATCCGCTAAGCGTAATGTTCTCCCCGATGGCATGCTGGAGTCCCAAATAAATCCCCTCTTCATTTTTTGGAGCACCTGAAGATTCTCCAAAACCGCTGCCCTGAATTGACTGGAACTCTTTCTTATAATTCCGGTAGGCTAAAGCCATATCAGTTTGTTCGCCAACAGGACTTTCAAGCCCTGCAACCAAACCCATGCCCCCATTTTCACTTCTTGCGGCCTCTCCGAATATAATAGCCGGCCCGACCAATAACGTATAATCTATCCCAAAAACGGAAATTGAGGTACCCCGAAAATCATAGCGGGCATACGGCTGTTGACTTGCTGCAATATGGCGATTAAAAAAGGTTCTGTATCCAGTGGTTCCAATAATTCCAAAAGGAAATTCCATTTGTATGCGACCCCCATATATCATTTGCCGCACATTTCCTCTTCGGTCATACTGCCTGGCCGTCCGATGGTAACCACTCGAAGTTGGAAAGCGAATCGTATCGGATGAAATTTCACTGGCTGTAAGTCGTCGAGCAGAATAAAACCCGGTTAGTTGGAGCTGACCGCCGACGGTCGCCGCCGCTCCTCGATAGTAATTTGATTCCTGCGCAGAGGTATAGGCTTTTATCCCACGACCGTTTCTATTTGCCGCTCCCGTAACATCTCCGCCTTTACCGAATACCCCTCCGTTCCATAAAACAAGCCCTTGTCCAAACGACAAGCTGTAATCTCCTACAGCGAGTGTGCGTAATTTTCCATTATCTTCCAGGGCGAAATGCCACGATTGGTGGTCAAATCGCACGGGGCTTTCCAGCATCTCACCTGCATCTTTTTCCTGCGTCATATTTATTGACAGGTGATTACTCCGATATCCCATCCGCTGGTAGTATTTTACAGCATTCCCCAGATACCCTCCATCCTCCGGGGAATCCATATAACCGCGCGCCTGCTGCAAGTCTTGCTGGTAACGGTTAAAGGACTGTAATTGTCCATTACTGGTCCAATACCGGGGATCGGTATATAGTGTTTTACCGAGCTGAAGCCCTTTGCCAATCGTAATATAAGGACGCATTTTATCATACGTCACCCTCCCGATCCCGGAGACTTCCACTAATTCATCGGGCGTTTCAAACGGCTTTACCTCCTCCCGGTAGCGAATAATAGCCCGAGCGGTTTTCAGATTCACACCCGGAACCTGTCGCAGCCTTTGCAAGCCCGCAGTATTAACATTCACAGGATCTGCAGACATTTCCTGCAAGAACTGAATCAACTGCTCGCTATTTGCTTCCGCATCCTCGGGATCGAAGCCCTCGAGTGCCTCTTCCAAGTCCTGCTGTACCTCCGTGCCTAAAGAATCCCGTTCCTGGGCGCTGCTTAAATATGGAATCGCCAGGATCAAGGACATTATGATAAAAACCTTCATAAGCTACCACCGAACTTTGAAGTCAATAGCCGGACTGTACCCCAACACGTTATTCTCGTGTCGCTGTACTCCTACACCCGCTCCCCATAATCTGCTTTCATAGCCGAAACCTGCCGCAAAAGTTTGAGGAGCCGTTGTAATACCCGCCCTGCCCATTAAACCGGCAATAATATTAACCTCAATTCCGCTTCGAAATGCCACTGGGAAACGCACGTCTTTAAATACTTCTGTAGAAAAAAGGGCTATATCTGAAAGAAAGTAAGAAAATCCCACACTCAAATTGCGCGGTAGTTCCTCGTCGTTAAGAGATCCGTATGTTGGTTGATTAAGATTAATGGCTTTAGCACCGATCCAAAGTCCAGGTATCAAGGGAGCAGCAACTCCCACATCCACCCCAAACGCACCGGCTGAGCCGTATCCCCCACCCTGTACTACGTGATTATAGTTTAAAATGATGCCGTAATGAAAGCCTGCGACTGAATGTTTATAACCCATACGCAACCTGCTTTCATTGAAAAGGTCGTACCCATAACGATGCGCACCTGCCGAAAACACTCCAATATCCGTCGGATAATTAACCGCGGCAGCCATATCTGTAATCTCGGCTAACCCAAAATAACGCACTCCAAAAAAGGAAACGTCAGACCCTTGATCAGATATCATAGCGGGATTACCAAAAACGGACCATGAACTGTTAGGCAGTGCGGTAGTGGCCTGTCCCATCGCCAACTCGCGGGCTCCTAACACCGCCTGTCCCTCTGCATCCGGAGGAGAAATCAGTCCGCTTAAACATACAAGGAAAAGAATAAAAAGTTTTCTGTGAGAATGCCTGTGCTTTTTTATAATATATTCCATAACAAATAACTCTCTATGATTTAGGTGTTACGTATTTTGATGAATCTACTTTTTACCAAACGAAATCGGGTCCCATTTCTCTTTATTTTTATTTCTATGGGACTCCTTTTGCTTCCAATGAGAGGGATCAGTCAGGAAATTGATGCACGTGTTACCGTAGATCGCAGTCAATTAAGCAACACTTCGCTCAGTTTCCTTGATAATCTCTCTGATGAAATCGAGTCGTATATAAATGAATACAATTGGACCGATACCGATTTTAAACTACAGGAAAGAATCAGGGTCGATCTACAGATTACGTTAATGAGTACCGATGACAATTTCAACTTTAATGCTCAGGTGGTACTTCAATCGCGGCGGCCGATCTATAATACCCCCCGTGAAACC
>JBEPXF010000273.1:0-4426 GCA_041642075.1 Fodinibius sp. | reverse complement strand
GCTCAGGCCTTCAATTTGTCTATAAGCGGTTGCCCTCTGATCAATGTTTAAGTCGAACTTAGAAGGCAGTGTTGTAATCTCTCCTTCCTCTACTTCTTCTACAAGATATTTCACCACATCCAGCAGGTTATGGTCTTCCATTCAGGGGAACATGGTCTCCCCTGATTTGTTTGCCATTTTGGTCAGATCGGAGATCTTTACGTTGTCAATTGGAGCCAGGGCATTAATCGGATCCTCATCAAACACTACGGTGTCAATTTGGCTTAGCTTATCCACTGAGTGGATGGCCCAATCATGAGTGGTCAGTATGGTGCGACTGGTCACATAAAGCTCTCTTTTCTTCTTGATATACTCCTCCACTGCAAACCGGTCTTCCCTGCAGTAATACTCGCCCGTCCTTTCCTGCCACACGTCCACAAGTAGCTTGTGAGCCTTTCCATTGAATCCGAGATTACAGTTTCGTTAACCTGTTATTGAGCCTCATAGACTCAAATCGCGGTAATCTCGGCGTGATTATAAAGGTATGTTTGTCGGCTCTCCGCCCTGCAACATCATCCTTCAGGTCATGTGTCGGAAAACAAAGAAGCGTATTAGATCCGGCATCCTTGATTGCCCTGGTCTTACCCAAGGCTGTATGCACTTTAAAAATATGGATGTCGGTGTCCCAGGAATCCATGACTTGGTTGAATCTATAGCTGAATAGATTTTCTGCTTTGGGTAGTGTCATCCGCTCAATCGGCTCTTTTATTTTCACCCCTTTCACTTGATCCCGTTCTGCTTCGATCAGGTTTTTATACTGGTGATCCTCTTTAGGAGCCATGAACTTGGGATTATCCAGGTTCATGGGGAACATGGCCGTTTCCATAGATTGATTACGCTGCCTGAAATCCCTTAGGAGTTCAAACCTGCCATCTCTTTGATAAGGATCATTACCTTCATGGTTTTTTATTGAACTTTTCCAAGGTATCCTTGTAAACCCTACTTCCTGATTTCATCCAGGCGAGATTGGTTGCGATTCCCTCAAGTTGACTGTATCGAAGTCGCTCATCCCCATTAAGGAATTGATCAAATACCTTGACTCTGGAAGCGAGCTTGTCCCAGTCCACATTCTTTTTCATGTTCTTTTTGAGCCGCCCGTAGCGCTGTTTCATCACCTTTCGCTCGCTGTGTTTACTATTTATACTATTATTGTAAACACAGTCAGCGAATGACGCCTGTAATGCCTTTCCTCCCTTGGTCTTATGTCTATTTTTGTGTAAAGGGGCCTTTGAAATGGCGTGCGTTCTAAGAACGGTAACCAAATCATCCAGTGGGATCTCATCAGGATTCAATACTACCCCTTCCGAATTCGTCCCATAACAGAAGCGTGCGGCATCCTTAAGACGGTCCACTTCTGGATACAATTCAAAGAACAACGTCATTAAAGTACTATACGCATTCTGATCTTTGATCGGCCTGTCCAAAAAGAACACCAGGCGAAACTTTCGCGTGCCTTGGGGATCGTCTGAAAAACTCGGATACCAACAGGAAGGGGTGATCTGATATTTCTGAATTCTGTCAATAGCCTGCTGTGGAGTAAGGGCTCCTTCCCCATCAAAATCCAGGGCCACAATACTAGCCTGGATGAAGTTCTTATTCTTCAGGTGATCATTTTTAAAGATTCCACCACTCCAGGAGATTCCAACGCCAATATCCTCAATGAAATCCCTAACTGTCTGCACAGTAGCTCGCTGCATGCGTTTCTTGATAAGTGCTATTTGGGTGGGCTCCGGCTTTGCAGTCAGTCGAACCGGATCCGCCGTAAGTTGATGTACCATATACGTAATTTCTGAATTAGGGTTATTGTTTGTTTCCTGTTTCCTAATTCAGCTGACCTCGTATCGGGTAATACAAAAATTGTTACCGAATAACGGTACGCTTTTTCGATTCTGTTGTCCGGATGTTAGTAGTATTCCTTAATAAATACTGTAGTATTAAAAGCCCACCTGGACTATCCAGGCAGGCTTTTCTTTTCAAGTTAAAATGGCCTCAGTGAGGACTTTCTTTGAGTCAACCACTATCACTGTTTACAAATAGCTGCCTACCGAAAGACTTATAATCTGCATGGAAGAAATTTTTGCTCGGATACCAACAGATCCTCTGGTACGGACTTTCCGATAGAGCCTCGCCTAGCTCCATATCTACTACCAAATTCATGCAGTAAGAAGCAGTGTTGGGCTGTCCCTTGCCTACCACGCTCATGCTCCCACTGAGGGCTGCGATAAGAGCTTTTAACTCGCAAAGGGATACCTGCCCCTCACATCGTTAAGCACTGAGAGGTGATTCTCATAGATTTGATCAATAACCATTTTGTCTTTGGGCATATCCATATTTATTCACCCAGAGCTGGTTCAGACTCTGAGAAAATCGCTGATCTTAAAGTAATCCATTTTACTGTATTTAATTAGGGTTTATAGGTAAGTATGGTAGAACCCCAGGAGCTGACGAAATCAAAGCATCTTATAAAGATTTGACCCAGTAAGCATTGCAATAATATGATTGGTGTATTTCTTCATAGCAGCTCTCTTTTCATCCCTGTAAGAGTAGCGATCATAGATAGCGGTAACAGTATTATCCCCACTACTTTGAGTATGAGATAAGTCTCCCTAAGATATTACGTTGAATTCCAATCTGAGCACAGTGGGTAGCAAAGGTTCGCCTCAAATCATGGGTCTGAAAATCAGCTATAGTATTGTCTTGAATCTTCTTAGCAGAACCCCCGATATTCTTAATTGGCTGGCCTTTCTTTTTTGGGCTAGGAAATACATATGGAGACTTTGAATCCATATTATCTATGATCCCCTTAGTGAACTTCGAGAGTGGTACTTCATGTACCTTTCCATTTTTCGTAACCTCAGCCGGAATAGTCCAAGTATCCCCGGTGATTTGAGACCATTGCATTTGGCAGGTCTCTGACTTTCGCTGACCTGTCAGTAGTAGGACCTTAAACACGCTATCAGTAGGTTCTAAAAACTCTGAAAAAGCTTTCCAGAGCTTAATAATTTCTTCTTCCCTATAATACCTAGAGCGTTTGTTATTACCCCCTTCATAAGGAGAAGTATTGCTCACTGGATTAGTGCTACACAGATCTCGTTTTACCCCGTACGAGAAAACGCTGGAAATAGTCAACCTAATTTGATTGGCATAAGTGGGTTTATTCTCCTGAAGTGCTTTCTGATCAAGTACCTTAAGAATATCCCGCTTCGTTATTTGATTTACTCTTTTATCCCCCAAAACAGGAAGTGCCTCTTTTTTCAGATTCCTCGTGTACTGTGTTTGTGTATTCTTTCTCAAGGTAAGCAAGTAAGAACTCATATACCTGTTTGCAAGCTCCTCAAATGTAATCCCTTTAGAGTTATCTTCAGGAGCATCTCCAGTAAGTCTTTTCAGCGTGAGCTCAGTGGCTTTCTTTCGAGCCCCTCTAATTGAGATAGCGGGGTAACGCCCTAAAGTCTTTTCTTGTATTTATCATTAACTCTGTAGCGATAGCACCACGTTTTTGTACCAGTCTTCGTAGCTCTCAGAATTAATCCGTTAGTTTCTGTATCATAGAACGATGTCTGTTTATCAACATCAATACTCTCGATAAAACGCTTTGTCAGTTTTTCTTAGGCATTTTTTAGGGTCATATTAGGGTTCACCTTCAGAGCTTCCAGAAGCATTTCCCTCAACATAACACCCTTTTATATACTTTAAAAGCCATTTATTTGTTTTACCTTATAACTCATAATTATTGCTTAATAATTTTCTGATGTTCGTTATATGAATGCATTTCAGCTTTGCTTCATTCACTAAAGTAATAAAACTCCAGTACAGATGGAATGGAAGCTGACTTACACATGTTACTTAGTTCAACGTTAAACTAATTTGAACCCAAAAAATCTATTTCCTTTTTTATGAGCACTCTTGATGCTGAAGTAACATCTAATAAAAAAGCAGACACTGATTATCCCATCCATACATTATTAAAAAACAGATGGAGCCCCCGTTCTTTTTCTGACAAATCCATTGATACTGAACTATTAAATCAACTTTTTGAAGCAGCACGGTGGGCGCCTTCCTCTTATAATGAACAGCCCTGGCGATTTATCGTTGCCCGAAAAGAAGATGAAGAAGATTTCAATAAGCTCTTGAAAGTAGCAAACGATTTTAACCGAAACTGGGCAACAGGGGCGCCGGTTTTAGTTCTGGGTCTTACTAAAAAAACATTTGATCGGAATGGACGCACCAATAAACATGCCGGACATGATTTAGGTCAGGCCATTTCGCATTTAACATTTGAAGCTACCCGCCACAATCTGTTTGTACATCAGATGGCAGGCATATTACCCGATAAAGCCCGTGAGCTGTATGATATCTCTGATAAATTTGAACCCTTCACGATGTT
>JBEPXF010000272.1:0-4443 GCA_041642075.1 Fodinibius sp. | reverse complement strand
ACAGACATTTGTTTTGCATGACTATAGTGCTTTCAAGGAATTAAAGATGAAGTAGATGAAAAGCGAATATTTTAAAAAGGGAAGCCAGTCCTCTAACATCAGGGGTACCCGGGAAAAAAAACAACCCCAAAGTAAAAATTGGGACAAGATAATCTATCTGTCTTTTGTTGTGATTATACTTTTTGCAATACTATATGTCGTTTTCTTCAATACCTTTTTCGTAATGGGAGAGGGAGTGGTCGTCTCTGAGAATGTTGACATAAAAGCACCTAGCGATATTAACGTGGAAAATTATCTTAAAGGATTTGGTGAAGAGGTGCAAAGAGGGGATTCACTCTTTTCCTATACACCAATGGATTGGACAAAAGGAATAGAAAAGGTTAGTGAGCTGGGAGAAAAGGTCAACGAGCTTGAAAACGAGCGAAGTGATATTGAAGATGAAATATACCTGAAAAATCGCGTGATACAGCTAACCCAAAACAGAGTTGACTTTTATGAGGAAAAACGAGCGGAGATCCGCCAGAAAGTAGAGCTTGATTTAGTACAGAGTACAGAGTTATCTGTTATAGAACGGGATTTATTTGAAGAACGTACCCGTCTTGAAGAAATGGAGACAGAATTAACGGTATTAAACAACCAAAAAGATCGACTGGACCGCCGTATTAGTGAATTACAGAATGATCTCCAGGGAGGAGTTGGAGATCAGCTTGTACAGGTATTTAATTCGCCGGTAAGCGGTACGGTAACGGAAATTTATGAATCAAACAGCAAGCAAGTATTTAGATCTGACCGAGTGATGAGAATTAAGCCCGAAGAATCTGAGCCCTATATCATATCATTCTTTCCACGCGATGATGTTGAGCAGCTGGAGACAGGCATGGTACTCTCAATCGATTTTGATAATGGGGAAAAGAGTGAAGGAGTAATTCGGGATATATATGATGCCCGGGAAGATATTATTGAACACTTTGAACAGACTGGAAATTTAATCCTTGAAAATGTAATTATTGAGTTGATTCCTATTGATAGCAGTGCCGGTCAGCAGTGGTCAGAATATAATCGGATGGGTTTACAGGCTCATCGTTCGAAGTATGGAATTTTAGGACTGGATAAGGAGGATGTAGATATACGCGAATAGAGTCTTTTCAACTAACGTTTTATGAATTTGATACTATGATAAAGAATAGTCAGGACCAAAAAATAGCACATAATGATCTTACCTTTTTAAAGGTGGATCCGTTTGAATCATTTGATATGAAATGGCTGGAAAACGGCAAAGTAGATGCCATCATTATTGAATATCGAAAAGATTTGAGTGTATTAGAGTTAATCAACAATATCAGGTCTCATAATAATAAGGAAGTGTATCTGATGCCGATCTTTCTCTATAAGATTCATGGTGAGACAAATCCTGCTGTTTCACATCTGACAGACGGTGAGATTACGAATATGTCGAATCTCAACCCCATCGCTGATATAACAAAGAAAATTAAGAGCCGATTATAGAATAAAAGTAAATGATATTATTGTAATTAACGCTTATGGAACTGAATTGTATAATAGTTGAGGATGATCCCACTTTCCGTGTCGTTTTAAAAAGAAATGTGGAAAATAAGCCCTCTTTAAATCTTGTTGGAGTTGCTGGGAATGGCAAGGAAGCGATTAAGCTGATCAATCGGAAATCGGTTGACTTGGTATTTCTGGATATTAATCTGCCGGATATGACAGGATTCGATGTAATTGACCTCGCCAAAGATCTGGATCCCAGTAAGGTTATTATAATTAGTGGTAGTAAAGAAGACGGGATAAAAGCATTTGACTATGGTATTACCGATTATATTGTTAAGCCCTTTGAAAAGGAGCGCTTTGATGAAGCATTAGGCAGATATATCAGGGATGTGGGCCGGAGCCAGAAATCCGCCTCTTTTGTTGACCGTATGATCGAAAAATCGTTGGAATATATATATACAAGGCAAATACGGGATTTTAAGCCCCTCTCTTTTAGAAATGCAAAGCTTGGCTACATTTATCCTATGTTGACAGCTAATTTTGACTTTGAGCGGGAAGACCAGGCCACAAAAATTTTGGATATTGCTGTTGAAGAAGGATTCCTGACATCAGAATATTACGACAGTTTTTATACTTGCAATCATTGTAGCAATAGCTATCTTCACTTTCGTGAGAGCTGTCCGAACTGTCATTCTACCAATATCGAATCAGAAGAGCAGATTCATCACTTTTCCTGCGCCTATATGGGGCCTAGATCTGACTTTCAAACAAGTCAGGGTTCTAGGGACTTGATTTGTCCCAAGTGCGATAAAACGCTAACGCATATTGGCGTTGATTATGATAAGCCTTCTGAAATATTTGAATGCAATCAGTGTAATGAGATGTTTCAGGACCCCCTGGTAAAGGCAAAATGCAGGAGTTGTAACTCAGATATTAGGGTAGAAAACCTGGTTAAAAGGAGGTTAATGTCGTATCAGTTGACCAGTCTCGGTGAGGATGCTGCTAAAGGCAAAATTGCAGTGGATGTTGGGGAATTGGATAATATGCTTGATGTTATCGACAAACCCTATTTTAAACGTACTTTATCTAAAGAAATAGAGCGAAAAAAGGATGCGAACTTCGAAAGTACTATTGCTTCTATCTATTTAGAAAATATGTCAGAATTATATGATCAGTTAGGAGATCAGAGGAGTAAAAACCTTGTCAGAGAGTTATATGAAGTCGCTCTAAATGAAGTAAGTCGCTCTGACGAAGTGATTTTTAAAAATATGATTACCCTTTGGCTGCTTATTACGGAGAGTGATCTACAGGAAGCAGATGCAATGACTGATAAGGTAATGAAGCGGATAAAAGAGTTGGTTGATGATAATAATCCAAACTTTACGCTTAAAATTTCCAAAAAATTGCAACTGGTTGAAGCAGATAAAGTTGCTGATGAACAGCTGAGGCAATTGGATATAGGTAAAGATTGATCCTGATTAACACGAGTAAATTATAAATGGCTGATTTTTTTCAATTTTGGAATAACCAGGGTATAGAAGGATTCCTACAGATTTTCTGGTTTTATTTTATTCTGGAATTTCCTCGTTATGTACTGTTGGCATATATATTTTTGGTAATTCATAAGGTTAAGACTCATTTTAATAAAGAAAATTATGAGAATGCCAAGCGTCAATTGTGGAATGATCATCCATTAATTTCGATTATTGTACCGGGTAAAGACGAAGGAAAAAATTACTACAAACTGGTACGAACACTACAGGAACAAACCTATGACAATTTCGAGGTTATTATCATTGACGATGGTTCCGAAGATAATTCCGAACTAATTGGCAGAGATTTGGAACGCAATGGAAAAATTGACCTGTTTTTAAGGAACGAAACCAGGGGAGGAAAAGCGTCTGCTGCCAACTTAGCCCTGCGGTACGCAACCGGAAAATATATTGTTCACCTAGATGCAGACAGTTCCTTCAATCGGGATGCGATAGAAGAAATTTTAGTTCCCTTTTATGAAGAAGAAAAAGTAGGAGCAGTAGGGGGCGCGATTGAGGTTAAAAATGGTGGTCAGAATTTAGTTACTACTTTTCAGGCCATAGAATATTTTAACATCTTTACCACAGGGCGTATGATTGCGGATTCACTTGGAATCCTGAGAATTGTATCTGGTGCCTTTGGGGCATTTCGACGCGATTTGTTAGTGGAATTAGGGGGATGGGATGTCGGCCCGGGATTGGATGGCGATCTTACTCTGAAGATTAGGAAAAAAGGTTATAAGATAACCTTTACTCATCTGGCCATTTGTTTGACCAATGTACCAACTACATTCACAAAACTAGCTAAACAGCGTGTTAGATGGAGCCGATCACTCATTCGCTTTCGGTTCAGGAAACATCGGGATCTGTTATTTCCAACGGATAATTTTAGCCTGAGTAACTTTTTTGCCGTGGTGGAAAATGTGTTCTTTAATTTTATTCTCAATCTTCTTTGGTGGGGTTATTTGATATTTCTGGCGCTGTATTTTAAAGCAGAATTTGGCTACTTGATTATTGGGGGGACATTTTTATATAGTATTTCTAAAATAGTTGAATTCGGAGCAATTATAGCACTTTCTGCTAATAAGAGTGATAAAGTTAAATACATGCCATATTTGCCTGGAATGACATTTTATGTGGGATTATTTTTAAGAGGAGTACGAACGTATGCTTATATCAGAGAACTATTTTTCTATGACTCCTATAAAGATGCTTGGAATCCAAATAAAACATCGAGAGCGGCAAGAAAGTTGGAAGATAAAATTAAGAAGGTGTTTCAGGGCAATTAAGAAAGCTTAATTAGGATTTATTTGCATTTAGTTTTACTTTTTAAGTAATAAAAATATCATCTTATTCAGGTTGGCTTATAATAAAAAAAAGTTATGGCTTTCTATCCTAAAAT
>JBEPXF010000271.1:0-4479 GCA_041642075.1 Fodinibius sp. | reverse complement strand
AAAAGGAACAGCAGTTACTTTCTGACTGGTTGAACCCAGAACCTGGTAATTGGTATCTGGATATTGGCTGCTCGACGGCACTCTATGGACGTTTGCTGAAGAAAGAAGAGCCGAATTGTGAAGTGGTATCTCTTGACTTTTCTCACCAGATGCTGGCTGAAGCTCGTATAAAGTCGGAAGCTGAGCAGGTAGATCAGTACCTGTTGCGGGCGGATGCGCGCTATCTGCCGTTTTTTGGAGCAACCTTTGACGGTCTTACCATGGGTGGGACACTGAACGAGCTGACAGATCCTACAAAAGCATTGTATGAAGCACGGCGTGTAATAAAAAAAGATGGAATTTTCTTTATGATGCATCTGGTGAAGGCTGATGCTTGGTATGCACGGCTTCTGCAGGATTCAGCAGGTTTTGGAGGCATTACCTTTTGGACTGTCGATGAAAGTAATAAGATGTTCAGTCAAACAGGGTTTAAGGTAGACGAGCAGTTTAGTAAGGGAATTGTATGTTTTACCAAGCTTATACCAGCTTAGGAAAATTTAAAGCTGGAAAGTCCCTTGTATTGTAATATCAAACTTTTATTCAGAGTTTATCTACATCTGTTCGGGAGCGCTGATCCCCAATATCCCTAATCCATTAGCGAGTATTTGTGCCGCAGCCTTGGCCAGTGCCGTGCGTGATTGAACAAGCTGTGGTTTCTCTCCCAGAATACGGCAGTCGTGATAAAAAGATGTAAAGTGTGAGGCGAGATCATCGAGATAGTTAATCAGGCGATGGGGTTCCCGACTTTCAGCAGCACTTTTAATCATTTCCGGAAAGCGTATGAGGCTTTTAATCAGGTTGATCTCTGACTCATGAGTCAGTAGTGTGAGATCTGCCTTTTCTTCAAAGTTATATTCCTGCTCTACCTTTCGTAGTATACTGTGGATACGTGCATGGGCGTATTGCAGGTAAAAAACCGGATTCTTTTCACCGGCTTCCTTGGCCTTTCCAACATCGAATTCGAGATGGGTATTGGGATCGCGCATCTCAAAGAAAAACCGGGTAACATCTGCACCCACTTCATCCATCAATTCATCGAGCGTTACAAAGTTGGCTTTGCGCGTGCTCATTTTAAACGGTTTTCCATCCTTGACAAGTGTAACAAACTGATACACAACTACATCTACTTTTTGAGGATCGTAGCCCAGCGTTTCTATACCGGAGAGCACATCAGGATATGTATCAATATGATCCGCTCCAAAAACATCGATACATTGGTCGAAGCCGCGATCGAGCTTATTGGTATGGTAGGCAATATCGGGCAACCGGTATGTGGGTTCTCCACTGCTTTTAACGAGTACGGTATCCTGATCTTTTCCAAACTTAGTAGTTCGGAACCAAATGGCCCCATCTTTATCGTATGCTAAATCCTTTTCACGGAATTCTTCAATAATTTCATCAATGGTTCCGTCCTCATAAACTTCTTTTTCATTAAAGAAGGAGTCCATCTTGATGTTCATCCGGTTAAGGGTATGCTGTATATCATCAAAGATGAGATGCTCCGCTTTTTCTTTGAAGGGGGTAATATCTTCGGTATCCACAAGGGCCTCATCGTGTTCTTCTATTAAGGCCTGGGCAATATCTTTGATATATGCTCCCTTGTAACCATCTTCAGGAAGGGCAACATCGTGACCAAGTTCCTGCAGGTAGCGTGCGCGAACGCTTTGACCTAATACGCGCATTTGCCGACCAGCATCGTTGAAATAATACTCCCGATTAACTTCTGCACCGGTCCATTCCAGCAGGTTGGCAATAGTATCACCTAAGACGGCATTACGTCCGTGACCTACAGTAAGTGGGCCCGTAGGATTGGCACTTACAAACTCAACGAGTATCCGTTTCCCTTTTTGACCGGTTGTTTTTCCGAAGTTTGTTCCCTGTGAAAGAATGGTTTCTAATTCATCAAAGAGATAATTGTCGGCATAACGAAAATTGATAAAGCCGGGTCCCGCTATTTCAACTGCTTTAATTTTTTTTGGGTTATACTCCAGTCCCTCTACAATTTGTGTAGCTATCTCGCGGGGATTAGTTTTTAAAACACTGGCTAAATTGAGAGCAATATTGGCCGCAGCATCACCATGGTCGGGCTGGTTGGGTTTCTCTATCTGGATTTCAGGAATTTCTTCTTCGCTGATATCAAATTGTTGCAGCGATTTTTTAATAATGGATCGCAGGTAGTCCTTCATGGAGTTAATTATTTGCCGAATTCTAAATTAGCCGTCAATATAAGGTTTTTGAATCTTGAATATCGAACATCAAGGAATGAAAAATTAAAAATGAAGAATGTTTTTTATTCAGAGTTACTAATATTGATCCCAAAATTTTCTTTAGTTCTTTACAATCATCCAATAATGATTCTGCGACTTCAAGCGGAATGAGGCTACTATCTTTTAGGAGGCGAAGCCAAAAATGTGTTTCTCGTGCTTCTTTGTAAGATATGAACATTTTGGCTCTAAAGTCTTTATTTGACTGGCCACCAATTGCCTCTTCAATATTTGCTCCAATAGATGTTCCGCTTTTTAAGATTTACTTCGATAACACATACTCCTTTAAATCATTAACCATCATTTGGTTTAATTTGACTATTCTTAGTGCAAAGCTATAACTCTTATCTCTAATTATATTTTTCCTTTTCATAGTAATACTCTTCCAATTTTAAATTTTTCATTGGATATTTTTAATTGAGAAGCCCTTTAGCTCTGAAACTAGTATAACCATCACCTGCGATAATGATGTGATCATCCACCGGAATGCCCAGCAGTTTGCCCGACTTGGCAATTCGCTTGGTAAGCTGTATGTCGGCTTTGGATTCTTTATTTTGTCCACTGGGGTGATTATGGAGCAGTAAAATGCTATTCGCTTCGTTCATGACGGATTGGCGCATAACTTCTGCGGGGTCGACGATGGTAGCGGTGGAGCCACCGGAGCTTATTTTTTTATAGCCCATCACTATTTTGGCGTTGTTCAGAAAGGCGACGATGAACACCTCTTTGGTTAGGTCGCGTAACTTGGGACCAAAATAGGAAACAGCATCTTCCGGAGAGGTGATTTGTACTTGCTCGCCGAGACTGGCCATCTGAATGCGTCGGGAAAGCTCAAAGACCGCCTCGAGGGTGAGTGATTTAACTTTACCCATTCCTGGAATTACTTTGAGATCCTGCCAACTTTTGCGGGCCAGGTAGCGAAGGCCGTCAAAATGATCGAGCAGGGCTTGAGCCATTTGGATAACATTCATCTTTTGGCTGCCGGTACGCAGCAGAATAGCCAGGAGTTCAGCATCTGAAAGGCTTTCTCCTCCATAGTTCATGAGCTTTTCCCGTGGTTGCTCATCAGGTTTCATCTCTTTTACAGTTCTCTTTAAAAAGTTTTCGGCCTCGAATTGTTCTTGATCAGGCATAATGGGGCTCTTTGAAAGTTGATATTTATAGTAAGACCGTTTTGCCAATGAATCCTTACAAAAAAAATATTTTTTTCTTACAAAAGAGCCGATTGTGTCAATCTTTAGCCCACTAACTTACCGGTTCCTAAAGCGGTAGCTATTTGAGATTTTCTTAAGGTTAAATTAAAAACTTTCATTAAAGAAGGGGTATCTAAAAAGGCAGGTCAATCCAATTTCACCTTGAAGCTTTTGGCACGATTAATCACTCATACAATTCTTTGGACGAACAGATCCAGGTATATCCATTGGTTTTACTATAAACCAATCCATTCACCAAGTTCAACATGGAAATGACGGATTATATGAATCATTTTGATCAACCTGACCTTTATGGATTCAACGGATTTAAAGAGCCGGATCGTCAGTTTTTGTTAAGGTTCAGTATTTGATTCTTAGCTGATTTAAAACTGCTTCTTTTGATATAGGTAATAGCCAAGTAAGGTAAAGGGCAGACAGCTAACAAAAGCAAAGCCCAGAAGACTAATATCAATCCCCAAAATCCCACTGTCAAAAATTTGACGCATAATTTGTTGAAAGGCTTCGGCACTGGGTATAAAATAGGCCAGTATCTGTAGAATAACTTCGAACCAAGTATCTGTTAAGCCAAACATTTGTAGAAACTGATCAAAACTTAAGAACAGCGAAGAAAATCCCGTTAAGAAATATCCCAGCAGAACCCCTCCTAGATATGAGTTGGTGAGTATTAGGAATAGAACAATCGTAATGTAAAAGCTTAACAGCGTAAGCGGCAGAAAAATGAGAAGGCTAAAAAAATGTTGAAAGGGGAATATGGCTCCCTGAATCACGGTTAGCAGACCAATGAGTGCTACACTTATAGCAGTATAGAAAAGACTAAAAATAAGCATACCTGCAAGATCCGAAAAAAAGAGTTCTGTACGTGATAATGGTTTCGACAAAAGCAAAGAAGCTCGGTCTGGTTTAAGATTCTCCGAGAAATGAGTAGGTATACCAATAATTGCGATGAGAATAACCACAGATAT
>JBEPXF010000270.1:0-4517 GCA_041642075.1 Fodinibius sp. | reverse complement strand
ACCATCGGGTCCCATATTAACGGCCCCGTTATTGATGCGATTGCCAGATCCCCAGGAAGAAGCTGCAGCGGCAGAGCCGGTGACTGGTGAATTGAGAGAGGCCATATCCATAATGCCTCTATGAAATTTGCGATCGGAATTGTAGAGATCAATCCAGTGGCTGGAAGTTCCATATTGTCTCCTTTTAATCAGGTCGGCCATATTAAAGGTTCCCGAACTCATTCCATCCGAAACCATGAAGATAACATTTTTAGCTTCTCCGCGGTTCTGGAAACTTCTGGCGGAAGCGTTGGATGCACCCAGTACGAGAGATCCCAGCCCAAAACTTGAAAGAGCACTGGTTTTTAAAAATTGTCGGCGTGAGAAATTATTCTTGGAGCTTTTATCAATAGAATCTGACATAGTATGATTTTTCCAGGCTACAATATTCTAGTTGGACATAAAAGTAAGAAATGATTACCAAAGTTGTTTTAAAGCAGTGTTACTATTTTAGTATAGGGCAGATATGTAAAACATACGTTGTTTATAGGTATCAAAATAAAAAAGCCACGGCGAATCCGCGGCTTTTTTTAGAGGTGTATGTTCATTTAGTTATGACACTTCAATTTTACGACCAGCTTTTTCTTTTAGCTTGGGTACGGTTACTGTAAGAACCCCATTTTCGTATGTAGCATTGATATTATCTTCATCAATAATATCAGGCAGGGGCAGAGAACGCTCAAACTTACCAAAGCGACTTTCAACGCGATGGTATTTACGGCCATTTTCTTCTTCAAATGTACGCTCGCCGCTTATGGTAAGTGTATGATTTTCCACACTCAACTCAATGTCATCTTTGCTCATGCCCGGTAGGGCCAGAGTCAGCTCGAACTCCTTTTCTGTTTCATAGACATTGAGCTCAGGTACAAATCTGCCTGTACTCAATGAAAAAGCATCTTCCATGAATTCATCGAGTATATCGGAAAATCGATTTTTAGTTGTAGTGTTAGACGAATCTAGCACGCTTGGAAATCTATTTTGTCTCATCAGCATAGCTATACCTCCTAAATTATTTCATTTGTAGTTCATAGTTACTCATGAGTGTGATGGACTCCATCACATTCAGGTATTAATAGAAGCAAAGGATATGCCAGTCGTTTCTTTGAAGCTCTGTGTTTGTAAAATTGACAAAGTGTAGAATGTGATATCTATATTTTTGACAAACAAATATGCAAATTCGTCATTTATACGGTTTAGCCTTATAAAGAATGAGGGCTATGTATGTAAAATATTTTCGAATTGCTTGTTTTTCACCGGTTATCTCTTACATTTAAATTCAACGCTTAATTAATTCTATCGTTATGACTAAACTTATTTCAACGCTTACAGTTGTTTTGTTAGTTGTATCAGCTTTTGTTTTCACAGATAAATCTGTGGAACCGAAGGCTGAAGTTTCGATTACTGAGTGGGAGGTCCCGTGGGAGGAAAGCCGCCCCCGTGATCCTTATGTTGCTCCCGATGGTGATATCTGGTTTGTTGGTCAACGCACGCATTATGTGGCAGAATTTGATCCTGATACCGAGGAGTTTCAGAAATTTGATCTTGAAGACGGGGCCGGACCCCATACCGTGGTTGTAGATGATAAGGGAACGCCTTGGTATGCCGGTAACCGGGCTAATCATATTGGAACGGTGGATCCGGAAACAGGAGAGATCAATAAATATATGATGCCCGACGATAATAGTGCCCGCGATCCACACACCATGGCATTTAATGCTGAAGGAGATATCTGGTTTACCTCTCAGGGAGCCAACTCGGTAGGAAAACTGAATGTAGAAACCGGTAAACCTGAGATTATTGAGGTACCGACTCAGCGTGCCCGCCCATACGGAATTATTATGGATAACGATATGGAGCGCCCCTGGATTTGCCTCTTTGGAACCAATAAATTGGCCACCGTAGATCCGGCAACGATGGAGCTGACAGAGATCGAATTGCCTAATGAGAATACGCGTCCACGAAGGCTAGCTCAGACATCAGATGGGAATGTTTGGTATGGAGATTATAGCCGCGGTTATATAGGCCAATATAATCCGCAAGACAATTCATTTGAAGAGTGGCCGATGCCTTCGGGGGATCAATCGCGCCCCTATGCCGTCACAGTTGACAGTGAAGACCGAATATGGCTGGTAGAAACAGGAGTGAGTCCCAATAACTTTGTGGGCTTCGATGCCAATACAGAAGAATTTATAGGTTCCACTCCTATTGAAAGCGGAGGAGGTACCGTGCGCCATATGGTATTTCACGAGCCAACCAATGCTATTTGGTTCGGGACGGATACCAATTATTTGGGACGTGCCGAAATACAGTAATTATAGAGTTAAACTACAACTCTTTGAGGCAACTTTTGCTGTCTAACGAAAGAGGATTAAATTTTTGTTTATGACTCGATTACTTGTATTCTCATTGCTAACGCTGTTGATGGGCGTATCTTTATCCGAGAAGCCTCCGCTTGAGAGAAAGGAGATTTCATATCCCGAGCATTTGACCGGCGCATTCACCGGGGGATTTGGGGAAGAAACATGCCGAAGCTGCCACTTCGATTACGATTTGAATCCTGAAGAAGGCTCGATGAGTATTACCGGGATTCCCAAAAGGATATCTGAAAAAGAGCGGATAGATATTGAGATTACTGTGGAGCGTGAAACATTGGGAGCAGCAGGATTTCAATTTTCGGCCCGGTATCCGGATGGTAGCCAGGCGGGTAGCTTTGATATAGCAGGAAATAACAGAATAATGTTTAGCACGTCAGTACCAGACTCGTTGGAATATGTACAACATTCCGCTTCTGGTACAGAGCCAATGGAGGAAAACTCAAACAGTTGGAAACTCATCTGGAAAACTCCAGAATCTATTTCACAACCTGTTATTTTTAATATTGCTGCAAATTCGGCTAATGGCGACCAATCGGAGTTTGGAGATTTTATATATGCCCGGGAAATCAAAGTCGAGCCGTGATTTTGTGTTTATATTGCGATGCATATATTTATTATTGAAGTAATGGAAGGAGTAGGTTCAGTTTAGGAAGACCCTTTCTTGAAAAACTTATTTTTTTAAATCTTTGGTTACTGCAACATCTTTCCCATTGCTTCCATCTACAAAGTATATATGATCGCATCGATAGCTATTTACTATAACAAGCTTATAATAACTAAGACTTTATTACTTCCTTCTGCAATGGCTTGGATTGAATTTGTAATGTCTTTTAAAAGTGCTCCTGTTCACTCCTTCGGAATCGGTTTATGGTTACCATCATTGGAAGCAACAAAAAAGTATCGAGTACCGGGAGTCTTTCAAGTTTTTGAAAGGAACTCATGGAGTCATGATTAGGAAATCCGAAAAAAGTCTCTTTTTTTAATTTCTGAAAGAAACAGTTTACAACGATAAGATATATTTTAATGTGGAATTATTAGCAGAAAAGTTGTTTTATTATAGTTCACCCTAAAATAAATAGCAATTGATTATGATAAATAGTCTTAAGTCGTCCAAGTTGAGCGAATTTGTTGATGCAAAAACTTCAGCAATGATTCTGCGAGTTTTTGTTGCCTTTTTTATGATTTACGGGCACGGTTTTGGAAAGGTGATGAATGTACTGAGTGGTAATTTTCAATTTTTGGATCCCATTGGCCTGGGACCGGAAGTTTCCCTTGTGTTAGCAGCTTTTGCCGAAGGGATTTGTGCCTTTTTTGTACTTATTGGCTTTTGGACCCGCCTGTCGTCTCTTATCGTGACGATTAATATGGCCGTAGCAGTCTTTTTGGTCCATGTTGCAGGTGGAGACAGCTTCGGAGATATGGAGACGGCTGTTCTCTATCTTGTATTATTTGGGGTAATCTTTCTCCTGGGGCCCGGAAAATTTTCCGTCGATAAAGGGAGTTAAAATTATTTTTGAGTTTCAGCGCCCTCAGGAATTTCATCCTGAGGGTTTTTTATTTATTGCTACTCTGTATGTGCAGCAAGTTTCCAGAGTTCTATTTTAACCAGATCTCTGGTTTCATAAATGGTATTAAAAAGTTCCGGGATATTTGCGTTTTCCCCCATGGCTTGGTTAATGATCTCATCTGTAAAGCCGTATTCAATATTACTGAGATTGTCATAATAATTGCCGGTAGCAAAGTTATAGCCATATTCTACACCGCCTGGCGTAACCAGTGAATAAACTTCCCAACCAGTCATGATTTCTTCATCAATGCGTTCACTGTGAATGGGTCTGGCCACTTCGTCCTCCAGCATTAAGTAATCGGGATATCTACCCTGCGATACCTCCATATAATCCATAGTCATGTACGAACTGGGGTTATTGTTACTGCGAGAAGTATCTCCTATCGCATCTTCTACCTTCCATAGCTCAGATTTTACCATTCCATTAGGCATAGAAGATATCTGTGCTTCTGGGGGGATAAAACGATTGGCTGATATATCCGAAAATATCTCTTCAAAGGTAGCGAGATCTGGGGCAGATGCTATACTTACAAAGT
>JBEPXF010000269.1:4074-4530 GCA_041642075.1 Fodinibius sp. | reverse complement strand
CCAGCCAGCAACTCCTGGAGCTCCTTTGCATTGGACAGTTCTTGACCATTGAGAGAGATAATTTCATCCCCTATATCAAGTCCGGCCTCGTACAGGGGGCTTCCAATCTGCGTTCGATCCGCTATCGTCGTTGTTCCATCCTCAAAACTTATTTTTGAAGTTCCAAAACTAAGAACCGGTCGCGTAGTATCGGCTTTCTGAAGAGAAAAACCTGCTTTAGCCAACAAAGGTTTCAGGTTGATATGATTCCCCTGATAGATATATTGATCAAAAAACCGATCTGCAAATTCACTGCTGTCCGTCACTTCTGCCAGCGTCTCTTGCAGATCCGAAAGTTGATACGGTTCCTCCGACTTTCCATACTTATCCCACATCCGACGCATAAAATCGTCAAGAGTAACTCCTTCGAACGTTGTTCGGAGAGAAAGGTCAAGTCCCAAGCCAATTACAGCCCCC
>JBEPXF010000269.1:0-4064 GCA_041642075.1 Fodinibius sp. | reverse complement strand
CCCCATGAATAGTAAGAAATAAAGGTATTGGATTTGTTTTGGGCATCCACTGAGGTGGCAGCATCTACAAATGGTGCCTGTCTACTCATTTCAACAGGACTATAATACTTATTACCCTGCGAATTAAGCACGTAGTTCATGGTACCAGCCCAGTCAGCGGCATATTTTTCATCAGAAATAATACCGGCTCTTCGAATAGTCAAATCATCGTAGTAGCTTGTAAATCCCTCTGCGAACCAGAGCGCTCCCGATACATTGGTATCCATAAAATCAAAGGGCTCCAGCGAAGCAGGTCGTATACGTTCTACGTTCCAGCTATGAAAAAATTCGTGAGATAAGGTATATAAGTTTTGCAGGGCACCATCTCCTTCAAGAGGACGTCGGCTTGTCAAAATAGTAGAATTCCGATGTTCCATCCCATCACCATGTACATAAGGGAGATAATCCGCTATAAAAGTATAGGTATCATAGTCGAAATCGGCCGGTTCACCGAAAATTGCCACCTGCTCAGCCACTACTTTTTTGGCCATCTCTGTATAGTTATCTACTTGTTCTTGGGTTCCGTTATGATGTACTGCCAGACGAATTGTTTGCCCAGTCGTATCGGATGGCGCCTTCCACTCGGTAACCATCTGGTCACTGAGTTCAATGGGGCTGTCCATAAAATAATAATAGTTCGGAGCTTTAAAGGACATTGTTTCCTCCGTTGGTTCTAGTTGAGTCGCCACCTTCCAATTTGAACCTTCCGGCGGATAAAATGTTAAAGTAATATCGGTATTAGGCAGATTGGGAACTCTGACAAAAGAAGCCGGTATATTCAGATGGGCATGCTGCTCATTGACACCAGCATAAGTTCCATCGGCATGATCAGCAAAAAGAGTATATTGAAAGTTAATTGTTCCATCATGCCCTTCAACTTCCCAGCTATGCAAATCGGGACGTACGACATTCAAAGTATCTCCCCGGCTATTGGTAGCCGTAACGTCGTACACATTTTTAGCAAACTCATGCAGGGCATAACGGCCGGGAGAGGTACGGCTCATTGAAACATTAACCATACCAGGCAAAATATTTTCCATTTGAAGTGTAATTTGTGCTTCGTTATGCTCGGCATTGGGAAATCGAACTTCATAATGGAGTGAGGGCTCCTCCTCTTCCTCCTGTTTACAGCCAGCTATACCAACTATAGCTATCAAAAAAACAACTAGAATCTTTCTTAAACCACTATTCTTCATAATGTCATGTATTTAAATCTTCAAACAACGCCTCTCTTTAAGTTTCTAAGATTCAATCAGCTCTTCTAGGTGTCTAAAAATAATGCGTGTATAATCCTCTTTCTCGTGACTTGGTACAGTAAAATGATATTCCGGATTTTCCACCTCTACACTGGTCTGTCCATCAGCTAACTCTTCAACAATTATCCTTCCCGCATGCTGCTGCATCTGTTCATTACCAACACGGCCTGACTTGTTTATAAGAAAATTTGTTCTTTTTTGATCCTCAGAATCTGATACTTCTCTTATGACTATATTACTTCCTCGTATGGCTTCCTGAACTTTACTCCTGACAGTTTCAAAATCTGCATCATAAGTCCTTATATTTGCTGATCCTCCCTCCAGTTCCCCGGTTCCGGCACAGCTATAAATCATAGCAAAAATTACACCACTCAGCATCCATTTTCTTCCTCTCATATTATTTTTATTTCTTATTGATTTTATATTTACCGATAGATACAATATCTAATTTTAAAGAAAAAAGACAGACGTTATCATTTAAAAAACTAACCCTGTAATCGTTGTTGTAAAAAAGGAAGAATAGATTCTCTCAGCAATTCAAACACGGGTTCTTTATATGAGCGAGACTGGCTGGCTCCCTTCAGTTCACCTGTCATAACGACTACAGCATTAAGTTCTGGAATCATAAAAATATATTGTCCACCATACCCCCAGGCAAAAAATACCTTATATTCACCTACTGGCTTATTCCACCACATATAGCCGTAATCATAGGGATTGTAATTGCTTCGGGTATACGTTTGAAAGGAAGCCTGTAACCAGTCTTTTGAAATAATACGCTCGTCTTCATACATCCCTCCGTTTATGATCATCTGCCCAATCTTGAGCATATCAGCGGGACGCAGTGCCATATTATTTCCTCCCATATAATAGCCCTGCGGATCGCGATCCCAACCTCCAACGGAAATACCCATGGGACCAAAAAAATATTTATTAGCAAAGGCTCGTGTATCCATATTCGTTGCCCGACTTATAATTACGGATAATAAATGAGAACTCCCGGTACTGTACACCATATCTCCACCGGGCTCAGCTTCCATGGGTTGATCCAGGGCAAAATGAATCCAATTGCTGCTTGTTACCCACCGACCGTAGTTATGAAAGCTTGTTGTTTCTAGTCCTGCCCGCATCGTAAGTAAATCTTCAATAGTAATCCTTTCTTTCACTGAATCAGGATTTTTATCAAAATAATCGCTGAAATACGATCTGATTGGTTGATCAATACTCTCAATATATTCCTCTTCAATTGCTATGCCCACTAACAGTCCAATAATACTTTTAGATGCTGATTTAATATTGGCATGGTCAGTGGCATCCATCCCATTAAAGTATCGCTCATTTAGCAACTGTTCGTCTTGTTGAATGAGTAGGCTCGTAAGAGATTCTATGGACGATGCCTCCTCATTAATTTGCTGCAAAGAGGATGGATTAGCATGCGTTTGCGCTTGAGCTTCGAGTGTAATCAAGCAGAAACCAAGTATTATCCCAGCAGTTATTTTTGATATATTCATATTAAATTCTTTAAATGCTATCTGTCACTTCAATAATGACAAAAATTAGTGCTTTTAAAAAGAAGTTTTAGTCACTTTCATTATCTTTTATTTTAAAATTCATTTTTTCGCCTTTAGGCTTTCAGCTCGTATATTTCGGAAGAACAAACGTACATTTTTGGAAATGTAGTCTATGTCAAATAAGCCGCTTCTTACGGTTGGGATCGTTGTTCAGGATCAAAAAGATGTTATAGAAACTACCCTGACTTCCCTTTATGAACTTGCTGAACTTCAATTTGAGTTATTTGTAATTGATGATGCATCTCAAGATGAAAGTACTGAAATAATCCATTCGGTACTTGATTATTACCAACATGAGCATACGTTTTATTACGATCATCAACAACGTATGGGGCGCGGATATTCATTGAATGAAATCCTGCTGCAGTGCAATACTGATCTTTTTTGGACTCCTGAAAGCATCCATAACATTGAAGAAGAGCAGCTTATTGACAATCTTAAACGACTTTCAGAAACCACAAAGTGCGGCATAATACAACGTAACAGCTTACCTCAAGACCCGGCAGACTGGCGTGACCTGATTAAAAAAAATCGATGGCCTACGGATGGCTTATTCCTTTGGAACATTTCTGCCTTGGACCCTACTGACAAAAATTTTAATTCCTACCTAGACGCATATCACGGATTGGAACTGGGTGCTCGTGTAGGTGCTGACTCTTTTATAAAAGCCGATAACCCTTGGTTTCGTCCCAGTTCAATGGAAGAAACTCCTTCTCCATCACCAGCGATGCGTCAGGAACTTCTTTTTACATTGCTTCGCTTAGGCATTTCATCTGAGCAACGCAATGCTACTATCCACTCGCTCCAAACGCTGGAGACCAAGGATCGTCCCCTTTCCGAGCGTGACTTTGATATTGAGCTACTCAATGAGGCTATAGCGATGAAAAAAGACGGCCGATTTAATGCAGCCCTGGAGAAGCTCGAAGAAGTGTTGGAAGAACGTCCCTCACATCCTGCAGCGAAGCAACTAAAAATTGAGATTTTAGAGAAGAAGCGCCGCTTTGTTGAGGCCTCGGAACTTAAACATGAGATCAGCCGAAGCGCCGCACAAAAGGAAAAAGAAGAAAAAAAGAAAAAGAAAAAGGAAAAGGAGAAGGAAGCGAATCCAAAAGAGGAAGCCGCTGCCACCATTTCCCAAGAAGATAAAAATCCAGATATAAGCCTCATCATACCCACTGCTATTCATGGAAAGGCAGCC
>JBEPXF010000268.1:0-4589 GCA_041642075.1 Fodinibius sp. | reverse complement strand
ATTCTCCCAGTATTCTGGGAACTCACAAGATACGATGGACTTATTGAAAAGATAGTTGAAGGAGGCCCCAAAAAGGAAGATGAGATTTCAGATATTCTAAGGGACTATCCACAAGCCATACATGCTACAGCTTTAGAGTTGGGTATCATCCATTTTCCGCTTTTGGAGAAAATAAATTCCCTCTCCTTAGAAGCACAGGAAAATATTGACAAAATACTGGGAGAATATCCCGCGAGTAGTCGGAAAGCCTTCAAAATTCTGCTTAAGAATCCAGAAATTATCCACTTGCTAGTTGATAATCTAGGGCTTACCATACTGGTGGGCGAATCTTACACAAAGGATCCTGCTTTAGTGAACAAAATTGCAGATTCAATCCAGATGGAAGCTTCCAAAAGATACGCGGAAGAGGTGGCGGCCTGGGAATCAGGTTTAGCTGAAAACCCGGAAGCATTGAAAGAATTTGAAAAAATATCTGATGAATTTGTTAACGAAAATGCCGATATAGAATATGATCCTTTGTATTCGGGGGTAAATCAAACTCCTCAGGTAAAAAATGAACCTGTACAACAGGTAGAAGAAAAGGTATATGTTTATCATCATTACCCTTATTGGTTTGGTTACCCCGTATGGTACCCTTCAAGTTACTGGTATTGGTACCCTTACTGGTACCACAGCGGATATTATTATGGAATGGAAAATAATATAATAATAGTTGGTATTCCATCCTACTTCTTCATGAGTTGGTATTTTGGACACCCATATAATCATTATCGATACCCTCATTTTAGTGATTATATTATCCGCCATTACAAGCGAGGGCCCAGAATCGACAGAACTGGATTCAGTACTGCAGTGAGGGAATGGGAAAGTAGTAGCTCCAGTAGGGTGGTTAGTAGATTGATAGCAGATGATAACAGAAGAGTAGAAAGACTTAAAGAATATGGTCGCTTCGAACAGGAGTATCGAAAAAGAATAGAAAAACGGCCTGGTACAGCTGTGAGCAGGGATCGATATCTAAACGACAATATCCGAAAATATCCTAATCTGAACGGCAGAATCAGGAACACAATTTCCCCTTCAGATGGTCGTGTAGAAAGAAATATTAGCAGGTCAACTAGATCAACTATACAGAGCCATGAGATCAACCGTGCAAGAGACTTACATCAACGTACTTGGGAGAGATCAAGCTATAGCCGTCAACCGAAAGTACCAAGGACAAGAACTTCTACGCCCACACAGAGAAGCAGACAAAGTACCACTAGTTCAAGATCCAGGTCAGGAGGCTGATTGAAATCTAATAACAACTTAACTTGGATTATTTTTAATCAATATGATCTTGAGTTATGAATTTGGGTTTGACATTCTGAATAAGAGGTAAATACCTGAACTTCAAACTAATAAAAAGATAAAATCAATGATAAACATCTTATACACCTACGAGTACTATCATATTAAATGCCATCGATTTAAGTTTCCTTTGTGGGTAAGAAACAAGGTCACTTATTAAAATCAAATCATCATGAATGGTAAAATAACATAGCGATGGGATACGAAGACTGTGATAGGAGTTATAGATAATTTAATCAATATATAATTAAAATAAAAAAAGTTGTGAAAAGGATAATTCAATTTACAGCCATCATCATGATGTTCGCTGTTTCGCTGCTCGCTCAAGATAGGGATCAAACCCGACTTCAGGATCATCTTATGATGAAGGATGGCAAAATGTACCAGATCAAAGATCAGGATCAGGTTCAACTGCAGAAACAGCTTAAGCTAAATAATGGGGGAATTGTAAACCCTGATGGGAGTTTTCAATTGCAAAATCAAAAGCAAATGAAGCTAAAGAATGGACAGTATCTTGATATGGAAGGCAACCGCTATGCTTCCCAACAGGAGTTTCGTCAGCAAATGCAGAACAGAGAAAAAGCAATGGCTCAAGAACACCTGATGTTTCAAAATGGTCAAATGTATCATGTTCAGAATCAACAAAAAACTCAACTTCAGGAACAACTCTCACTTCAAAATGGGGCCGTTGTGAAACCAGATGGAAGCGTACAATTAAGGAATCGGAAGCAACTTCAATTGAAAGATGGAGAATGTTTGGACATGGAAGGTAACCGCTACGGATCACAAGATCGCTTCAGGGATAAAATGATGAAGAACAATATGGAGAGAATGGATAAGGATAGAATGAATAAGGAAAAGATGAAAGGAAAAATGAGTCCAAGAAAAGGTAAAAAGAATAACTAGTTCTCTTTTTACCTTTGAACTGTATCACGAATTCAAAATACAGCATGTCGTCGTGCAGTTTATTGAGAACTGCAACATAGCCTGACATTTAAAACAACTTTTTACTTGCTGTTATGAAATCCTTCAATTTTATTTTCCTGATCACTTTATTGACGGCGTTTCTGTTTACACGGTTAACATACGCTCAATCTAACAAATTTCATACACCGGATTCTACATCCGATAAATCTGAATTGAGGATTGGTATTCAATACACGAGCGATTACTATTTTATGGGCAGATCGGATTCAGCAAAGGCTCCTTATTTATCACCATCTATTGGGTATTATCACAAGTCCGGTCTTTCTATCCGTACTTCCCTTTCATTCCTGACCACTTCCGGAGAGGGCAGGATTGACTTGTACACTATATCTGGGGGGTATGATTACTATGGAACTCAATTCGCAGCTGGAATTTCCCTTTCTCAGTATTTTTTCAGCGACTTGAGTTATGCTGTTCAGGCAGAAATGAGAACATACTTGAATTTGCATGGTGGTTATGACTTTTCCGTGTTCATGGTGTTTGCAGATATTAGCTTGGGTTTTAGTGAAGGTACAGATGTATTTATGGGCGCGGAAATTAATCGGACGTTCTATGCCATAAGAAATAAATTACGAATAACTCCTGCAGTTTATATTAATGCTGGTTCACAAAAATACTATAATGAGTACTATTCCATGAGAAATGAGCAGACTGGTTCTGGAAAAGGCAAAGGAAAGGGAGCAATGCAGCAATCTACTAACAATGCGCAAATTTTAGAGTCAGAAAAATTTCAAGTATTAGACTACGAAGCCGATGTGCAGATCAGCTATAAAATGGGTGGAATTCGTCTCTATTGTGCGGCAACATGGATATTCCCTGTAAATCCTTCAACAGTTGTAACTGACCAAGGCACTTACGAGGAAGAACTTAAAAATGGGTTCTATTGGTCTTTGGGTGTTAGGATATCATTCTAAAACGAACACATAAGCATAATACACAGTAGAATTAATATAAGAATGGGACTTCTAATTATCGAAAAGAATCATTTAAACAGTTTATTCATCACCCACCTTTTTCGCTAGATAATCGACTAAAAAACCTAAAGTAGTAATCTCCCCATAGTCTTTTTCAGGGATGTTTATTTTCAATTTTTCATCCAGCAAGACCATCAATTGTAAAAAATCAAAGGAGTCTAAGCCTAGCGTATCTCTAAAATGATCAGATGGGCTTAGTTCCATTGTCTCTGTATCCGGTGCAATCTGCCTCAGCGAACTGAAAACTATTTGTTCGACTTCTTCCTTCTTCATAGTTCTTCGGGATTTTGTAAATAATTGTTTAACGATGACAAAAAGCGGCTACCTGTTAGCCCATCCGTAGCACGGTGATCTCCAGCAAGAGATACACGAACCATTGAACGTACACCCAACATACCCTTATCAGCAAAAGCTTGTTCTGATATATTTCCAAACCCGATAATGGCCACCTGAGGGGGATAAATGATGCCATATATGCTGTCGGCACCACCTTCTCCAATGCTTGTAAGCGTAATAGTTGAGTCACTAAGTTCGGAACTACGCAACTTCAATGCTTTGGCTCTTGGAATGATATCGTTAAGGTCTTCCATGATTTCATCCAATGTTTTGAGGTCAGGGGAGTGCAATGCTGGAACTATTATTCCGCCATTGCGCAGAGCTACTACAAAACCAATATTTATTTTTTCTTTGAGCTGCAGGCCATTTTCCCAGAAGGCATTCAATTCAGGGATTTTCCTTAGAGCAAGGGCAACCGCTTTAATCATCAAAGCAGCGGGAAGTAGCCTTTTTTTAACTGTACGATCTTTGTTAGCTTCGTTCATCCAGGTCAGGGCACTCATCATGTCCATGTTCTTTTCCAGGTAATAATGAGGGATTTCACTCTTTGACTTGCTCATGGCTGCCGCAATGGCCGATCGAACAGCATTGGCCGCACTATTATCTGTACTGTCATCACTTGGTTTTTTAGCTGTAGCCTTTGCTCGCTTCCCGTTTTGCTGAGTTATCGCCTGCTCAACATCTTGCTTGGTTATAGCTCCATCTTCACCGCTTCCTTGCAATTGCGAAAGGTCTATATGGTGCTCAGTAGCGATTCGTTTCGCTAAAGGTGATGCCATTACTTTTTCTTTACTGTCCCTTGAAACAGTTGGATCTTCTTTTGCTTTTTCTTCTTTTGGTTTTACCTCTGGTTTTTCCTCAATGGGCTGCAGTTCGGCTTTTTCGCCTTGCGTGCTTGATTGTCCTTCAATTGCCACTTTAGGTTTAATTAGGGCCAGGATCGTT
>JBEPXF010000267.1:0-4617 GCA_041642075.1 Fodinibius sp. | reverse complement strand
CATTGCCATCATGGGATAATCCCATCCCCAGGTACTTTCCCAGATCCAATGTTTTTCAATTTCATTGAAAGTAGTTGTCATGATCTGCTCATCTATTAACTCTTCTGAAGGAATTAGTCCATAGGCTACCACTACCATTGGATGGTCATGCCGGTATTTATCGTTTGTATAGGCATCCGGAGTAAGTTCGTTAGGCAGGTATAAATTGCCCTTTTTAGGTAACGGGGCAAGGTTATCCGCAACTTTTTGCCATTGTTTATTGATCGGCAAACCTAATCGCTCTCTCCATTTTTGTGCTACAGAGAGTCCGTAATGCCAATATGCCATCTCAAAAGGAGGATTCTTGGTGTTCATCGTTTCAAACAGTTCCTGGGCTGGCTTAATGGGACGAGATAAATGTTAATAACCATCCGTTGAATCATAGGTTGCAAAAGAAGCCATAAATTCGGCGGTCTCAAAGACCCGCTCCTTATATTCCTCTAAAACTTCCTGCGTGGGATTTTGTCGATACATTTCCTCTGCAAAGTATATGGGATGAGGTTGCTGCCAAACTAACACTTCCCCTACACCCGAGGGACTTTTTCGACCGCCCGGACCGGTCATCTTCTGCCAACGCACGCCCTCATAACCCTGCCACTGGGCGGTTTCCCGTGCCCCGGACATTGCCTTGCTATACCAGTCTAAACTATTTTCCAGTAAATGGGTACGATCCCAGAGAGAAAAATGTACCCCGTGCCACCAGTGCATTTCCAAGTGAAATTTTCCGTACCAGCTATTCATAGTTAAACCGGTCTCCTGCGGGGGAAGAGAACCGCTCGTCTGGATCTTCGTCAGGTATTGGGAGAGTACGACTCTTCGCTCCAGCTCATGAGCTCTGGGATCGGTGGAACCGGAAAAATCAATCGCTCCGCCTTCGGTCCAGAAATTTTCCCACTGCTGCTGACTGTTTTGCCGGGTTTCCTCAAATTTATCCGGTGCCTTACCAGATTTTTCTTCACTAAATAACACACTGAATGCGAACGTATTAGCACCCGCAGCCGGCGACAAATGAAATGAGTGCTTTTCTTTTTCAGTAAGCTTTCCATTTGTTTCCCAACTGACATCAGTTACGTAACTGGTTGAATCCAGTTTTCTCTGGAGAAGCGCCCTGTTGTCAGACTCTTTTGTTAGCAGTGTCTCATGCTGTTCCGGTTTACTCCAATCGTAACCGGGACAAACGTGACAATCATTCCCATAAGGAAATCGAAATTTCACCTTCAGACGCTGTTCTTTAATGAGCGGCGAATGAATGCGTACGGATATTTGATCCCTGTCCTGATGGCCGTATAACTCCACCTCTATCGGCTCACCATCAACCGTATACCGGCTGTGTATTTTACCTGTCCACAGATTCAGTTTCTGATCAACATTTTTTATATCCTCTATAGCCGCTTCTTCGCCATTTTCCTTAAGCAGTACCAATCCTACGATTCCTAAATGAAGCCGATGCGGATTAGTTCTCAGCCAGTGCGTGGCCTCTGCTGCTCTCCCGGTATCGTGCTGCGTTGCATAAGGTACCTCCCGGCCATCATCCGTAGTATAATACTCCGCCACGTCTTCCATTGTATAGTCTCCGGTATTGGGAAAGCTGTGCCATCCCCACTGAGATTGGGTACCCAGCGACATTCCATTCTCATAAAACTCCGGGAAAGATTGCAGTCCCGTGGCCCCCACGGTAAAAGTGAACTCTCCATTTCCAACAGAGAGGGAGTTCAGAGAGTCAAATTCACTAATCTCTACATTATGGCGGTTGACCAAAGCATTCCGGTCAATGGATTCCTGGGCACTTGCCGTATCCCAGGATCCCAAAATAACGCACATTGATAAAACCGGAATAAGGAATCCTAGATTAATTAAAAAGCTGGTTTTCTTAGCTGTAATATTCATAATCCTATATCTTATTATTATGGAGTGGACGTGAGCTGTTCTTTTTCCTGTCATTTATTTTTGTTCGACTTTAAATACAAAGCCCGATGATGTTTCATATTTCCCTCCCTGTGTAGCCAAGAAAAGATGCGTTGGTCTCCCATTATTTATAAATAGCTGGGGCCTTTCAAACCTGCCATATTTAGATAAATGATCGGGAGCGGGCTGCTGAAAATAGTGATCTGTTTCATAGTAGGCGATCTGAGGTTCTTCCGAGAAATGGATTGAATAAAAAAAGGAGCGGCAGATATTGTTTGCAGAAATCTCTTCCTATCCATAATTACTGGTTCAAATTGCTCAGCATTTGATCTATAGCTTGCAGCTTTTCGTCTGTTATACTGAATTGCGCGGGCAGACTCTGCGCAGCTCGCTCAAGGGGATATCCCATTACCTGGCTCAACCAGGGAGAGTCCATTAATTCCGGCAGCTCTTCATTTAATATCTGTCTGGTATTCTTTTCAGCAATCAATTCGGCAAGCTTATGGTCGATAGTTAAGTCTTTTTCTTCACTACTATCACTATTTCTTGTTTTCTCCTCCAGTCGATTCGAGGTATAAGCAAAGTGATAAATACCGGACCCGATTTCTACTTCAACATTTTCTCCTTTCTCTTTTATCCCGAGTATTCCTTCCGTATCTGTAAGGTCTTTGCCGCTTTCAGTAATGCTATCATCTGACATTGTATTGGAAAGAGTGACCGTTGCGCGCATGTTGGCAGGAATAGTAACGGTATGAGAGAATTGATCTCCATCAATCATCCAGTCCGATTCCACCCTTCCATACATTGTGTTTAAAAGACTTCGCGCATGAGTCAAATTTCCGCCTATTTGTGGTGCAATAGCAATCTTTTTATAACCCGGAGCTTCGGCTTTAATACCAGCTACATTTTTATGAAGCCACTCACCAATAGCTCCGTAGGCATAATGGTTAAAGGAGTTCATTCCCGGATCTTGAAAACTACTGTCTGGCTTTATGCCGTCCCAAAGCTCCCAAATAGTAGTTGCGTCCATTGTTACGGGATAAAGCCATGAGGGGTACTCTTTACGGTTCAGTAACTTATAAGCCTCATCATCATGCCCGTATTCACTGAGAATAGGATTCAAATGAGGAGTCCCTAAAAATCCGGTCGTAAGATGTCCTCGTTCGTTAAGATCTTCGACTAAATGCCCTACCGCCTCTTGCTCCAAACTATCTGGGAGGAGTCCAAATTTCAGAGCCAGTAAATAAGAGGTCTGGGTATTTGACATCACTCTGCCATTCACTGTTATATACTCTTTTTGAAAAGCATTTTTAACTTGCTCAAGAAGATTGGCATACTCCTTTTCATCCTCATCCTTGCCAAGAATTTCTGCAGTTCTATGTAACAAATCTGCAGACCGGGCGAAATAGGCTGTTGAAATTAAATCCTTGTCGGTAAAGGCCCCTGGATAGTCAGAAGCATCGCTGTTAAAGGAGAGCCAGTCCCCAAAAGTAAAAGTGTTGTCCCATAAATAGATAGTCTCATCGCTCTGGGCTTCTTCCCTCATAAACTCAACCCACTCCTTCATACTTTCATACTGGGTTTCCAGGATGCGTTTATCACCATAGGCCTGATACATCGTCCAGGGTACAATCACTCCGGCATCTGCCCAGCCAGCAGCACCAGCCCAATCTTCTCCCAATACGTTAGGCACCACATGGGGAATACTTCCATTACTTAATTGGTCGGCTTTCAAATCACGCAGCCATTTGGTTAAAAACCCGACGGCATCCATATTTAAACAGGCTGTTCCGGCAAAGACCTGAATATCTCCAGTCCAGCCTAAACGTTCATCCCGTTGCGGACAATCAGTGGGAACATCCAAAAAATTACCTTTTTGGCCCCATACCATATTGTGCTGTAATTGGTTAATGAGTGGATTTGAACTTTCAAAATGTCCGGTGGGCTTCATGTCAGAATGAATGACCACACCGGTTACATCATCGCTGGTGAGTTCACCCGGATATCCCTCTACCTTGACATATCGAAATCCCTGAAACGTAAATTTCGGTTCCCATACTTCTTCGCCTTCACCTTTTAAGATATAGGTATTAACTTGATCGGCAGCGCGAAGATTTTCAGTATAAAAATTTCCGTCTTTGTCCAGCACCTCGGCATGCGTCATAGTCACTTCAGTACCTGCCGACCCTGACATCTTTAATCGAACCCAGCCAACCATATTCTGTCCCATATCCACAACCGTATCTCCTTCGGGGGTTGTTAAGACTTCAACCGGAGGTAACTCCTGAATTTTTCGAATGGGTGGCCCCTCAGGTGCTACGAGTTGCTCTTTACTTTCAGAATCAGAAATAACACGAACAGTCTTCCAATCATTGTCATCATAACCAAGACTCGTCCATCCCTCCTTTTCAAGGCGGGCATCATAAGCCTCACCATTATAGATATCCGACTTTAATATGGGGCCCGTAGTGGCTTTCCAGGAATCATCAGTACCAAAAGTTTCGGTAGAACCATCCTCATAGGTAATCTTTACCTGAGCTAATAAGGCAAGGGTTTCTCCATAATAATTCCGCTGATTGTTAAATCCGATATAGCCGCGATACCATCCATCCCCCAGCATGACTCCAATGACATTATCGTCAGCCTGCAATAGTTCAGTAACATCATATGTTT
>JBEPXF010000266.1:0-4643 GCA_041642075.1 Fodinibius sp. | reverse complement strand
CCGGCGAGTATCCTGTGAGTATGGAGGTCAATGGGATTCAGGGATATGACGTGATTGAGGACCCATTTAGTTACTCCGAAGATGGTCAAAACACATTCAGCCTGATTGGCGGCGTGACCTTTAAAATGGCCTTCTTCCATATTTTTGGTGAGTTTAACGTTTCCAAATACTCCACAGCAAATGCGGGACTCTCCTTTAGCTTCAGGTAATTAAGATAAATGGGCTGGGAAGAAATTGAACTGTTATACTGGCTGGATCTCTTTGGCGTCGTTGTTTTTGCCGTATCCGGTGCCCTGGCCGCCGGACGAAAGAGTCTCGACCTGCTGGGCGTGGTAGTCATTGCCGTTGTAACTGCCGTTGGAGGCGGTACTACGCGCGATCTGTTGCTTAATCGACATCCCGTCTTTTGGATTGCCGATCCCACTTACCTGACAGCCATAATCATCGGTACCCTGCTCACTATCTGGTATACCCGCCATAAAGCCCCGCCCCAAAAAGCACTGCTACTGGCGGATGCCCTTGGATTAGCGGTATTTACCATTACCGGAGCCCAAATCACCCAGGAAGTGGTCTCCAATGAAGTGATTATTGTCATTATGGCTGCTATCACCGGTACAGTCGGTGGACTTATACGTGATGTGCTAACGAACAAAATCCCCATGATTCTACAGCGCGATATATATGCCACCGCTGCCCTGGCCGGTGCTACTGTTTACCTTTTATTGCAGCTCACTGCCCTGCCCTCATCTGTTAACATTATAACGGCTATGATTGTCGTCATTGGACTCCGGCTGGCAGCCATTCAATGGGGACTACACCTGCCGCGCTTTAAACTGGAGGAAAAGTAACACATTGGAGCTAAAGCAGCTCAGTCTCATCCGCCTCTGGATCTTCTCCACAATCGGTGCCATGTATAATAATATCAAGTAAGGATTCGAGACTGTCTGCTTCCCAAAATCACCTCTGCCAGCCCTACGCAGAGGTGATCCCAAGGCTACGACAGGGATACGTCGTAGCCTAACACAGTGTATTTCACGACTACGACATGACCCTGTCGTAGCCCTAACATAGGGTATATCTCGGCCGAATATACATGCATTCGGCCTCTTCTTGTTCTATACTTTAGCTCGAAGGGCAAACCTAATGGGCTTCCAGCCAGTTATCGGCCAGTCCCATCTCCACATCAAGGGGGACGGACAGCTCAAATGCGGTTTCCATCAGTTCCTTAAGTTTTTCCGGGACTTCATCCGCTTCTTCATCGGGAACTGAAAAAATCAATTCATCATGTACCTGCAGCAGCATTCGGGTGCCAAGCTGCTCCTCTTCGATATATTCCTGTATATTGATCATTGCCAGCTTGATGATATCGGCTGCAGTCCCCTGAATAGGCATATTTATGGCTGTACGCTCCGCAAAAGATCGTACATTCCAATTGCCGGAATTAATCTGTGGAATATAGCGGCGGCGGCCCAATAATGTTTTTACATAACCATTTTCTTTAGCAAAAGCTTTAGTTTCGTTGATATAATCCAGAATACCCGGGAATCGTTCAAAGTACTGGTCAATCATATCTTTACCTTCGCTGTTACTTACTCCTAGCCGGTTAGCAAGCCCATAAGCACTAACTCCATACGGAATACCGAAATTGACTTCCTTCGCCTTACGACGGTGATTAGGAGTCACCTCATCAAGAGAGTCCAGATCAAAAATCTCTTTGGCCGTGCGGGAGTGAATATCTTCTCCGTCTTGAAAGGCCTGAATCATATTTTCATCCTTCGCTATAGAGGCAATTACCCGCAGCTCAACTTGTGAATAGTCAGCCGAAAGTAACTGATGCCCATCCTCGGCAATAAAGGCTTTCCTGATCTCTCGTCCCCGTTCGGTGCGAATAGGAATATTCTGAAGGTTTGGGTTCGAGGAAGATAGTCGACCGGTAGCAGCAATACTTTGGTTGAAATCCGTATGGATACGCCCTGTCTCTTTATTGATTAGCTTGGGCAAAGCATCCACATAAGTAGATTTTAGCTTGCTGAGGGCCCGATATTCCAGAATAAGATCCGGCATCTCATACTCTGCTGCTAGCTTTTTTAGTACCGATTCAGCCGTTGAATATTGACCCGTTTTGGTTTTCTTACCGGCGGGGAGACCCATTTTATCGAACAATACTTCTCCCAGCTGTTTCGGGGAATTAATATTAAATTCTGTTCCTGCTTGGTCATAGATCTTCTGTTCCAGAGTAAGCAGATCGTCACGGAGTGTTTTAGAAAATTCTTCCAGCATCTCTCGGTCTACCAAGACCCCCTCCATCTCCATCTTCGCCAGTACTTCCATCAAGGGGAATTCAAGGGTATGTGCTATTTCTGAGAGTTCATCTTCTTCCAGAATATCGCTTAATATCTCATAGAGCCGGAGCGTAATATCGGCATCTTCGCAAGCATAGACCCTGATCTCTTCGGCAGGGATCTCATCCATCGTATTCTGCTTTCGTCCCGAACCGATTAATTCAGTAATTGGTATAGTTTCATAATTCAAATACTTCTCAGCCAAAGCATCCATCTTTAACTTCTGGTCGGCATCAATCAAATAGGCGGCAATCATCGTATCAAAAGCCGGTCCTAGAATCTCCAACCCAGCCCGATGGAGCATCATATAGTCAAACTTAAAATTATGGGCTATTTTCAATGTTGATTCATCCGTAAATAGCGGCTCCAGTATTGTTATAGCTTCTTTTTGGGGAATCCCATTTTCCACATTTACCGGCACGTAGTACGCTACACCGGCCGTGGTGGAAAGAGAAATGCCCACCAGCTTATTTTCCATGGGGTCGACCCCATCAGTCTCTGTATCAAAACAGAGGGTATCGCCCTGCAATTTAGTAACCAGACTTTCAAGACGCTCAGATTCATTGACTAGTTCATAATTGACAATATCCTCATCAAAAGACTCTAACCCACTCTCCTCTTCCTGTTTCTCATCGCTGCCAAATAGGTCAGTTTGATTCTTATTTGACTTTTCCCGGGAAGATCGGGTTATCTCCTCTCCCAGGTATTTCTGAGTCAGCGTACGAAATTCCATTCGTTTAAAAAATTGACCCAATTTTTCCTCATTAGCCCCTTCCCAGTTAAGCTTTTCCCATTTTACGGTATCCGGTACATCAGTCTTAATCGTTACCATTTCCTTGGCATGGAGGGCCTCCTCTTCGTATTCCTGGAGCCCTTCGCGATGCCGCTTAGAAGACATATTGGGTGCGTCATCAATGGCCGCTTCCAATGTGCCGTACTTGTTGATGAGCTTAGGCGCTCCTTTCTTTCCAATGCCTTTTACGCCGGGAATATTATCGGATGTATCTCCTAAAATTGCGAGTACATCAACCACCTTTTCCGGATATACACCGAAATAGTCTTTCACCCCCTCACGGTCAATAAGATTAAAGCCTCCATTCTGATTATCCGGTTTATACATCTTAATATGATCATGTACCAGCTGCATAAAATCCTTATCCGGTGTTACCATGTATACATTCACATCTTCCGCATTTGCATCGCTAGCGATAGTCCCGATCAGATCATCAGCCTCATAGCGATCCTGTTCAATATTCTTAATGCCATACCCTTCCACCATCTCTTTAATAAGAGGAATCCCTATCTTAAGCTCCTCTGGTTGAGGAGGACGGTTAGCTTTATAATCTTCATCCATTTCATGACGAAAAGTGGGAACATTCGTATCCCATGCAACCGCTATATGAGAGGGTCCATGCTCTTGTAATAATTTTTCGAGCGTATTGGCAAATCCTAAAATAGGTCCAGTAGGAATGCCCTCGGAATTCTTTAAATTGCTGCGGATAAATGCGTAATGTGAACGATAGGCCAACGCCATACCATCAAGTAAAAACAGAACACTTTTAGACATTCTTTCTTTTGTCATTAATTTAATGTTACTAATATAATTACAGGAATTGAGTGTATCTTCTACTTATTAACAAAAAAGTAAAACTTTTTCTTTTCTATTACGAATAAGTATCTGTCACAGATGATAAATAAAAGATTTATATGGGCTTAAAAAACGAAGCACAGACAGCATTTCAAAATACTAAATCAGTTTATAAAGAATATGTTACCGGAATGACACCGGAACGCATTGGAAAAGAATTTTATAAAGATACCGACCGGCTTAAACAGCTTTATGAAGAGGCTATTCAACAGGATTCACAACTTGAAAAAAAAGAAATTCCGGTACATCTGAAGTTTTTAAAACTTTTTTCTGCTCTTACTCAGCGCCTTAACCCTACTCGCCGTCTTTTATTCGGTCTTTCGATCATTGCATTCTTGATACATTATATATTTAGTTTTTTTGGAATTTTAAATATTGTCTTGTTTCATGAACTTTTGCTTCCCTTTGCCTTTAGTTCAATGCTAATGCTACTTCTAGTTGAACTACTGGAAAAATCGGATGTCAAGCGCGAAATCGACCTTGCACGGGAAATACAGCTTAGCTTACTACCTACAACAGCCTATAAATCAGAAAATCTTGAATTTTTTTCATTTGCCAATACAGCCAAAGAAGTAGGGGGCGATTATGTGGATGTTATTAATACCGAAAAAGGAGCTTATGTTGTCATTGCTGATGTTTCGGGCAAAGGATTA
>JBEPXF010000265.1:0-4648 GCA_041642075.1 Fodinibius sp. | reverse complement strand
GCGGGTGAAAGTGCAGGAACCACGAACTAAGAATACCGGAAGTTCTTCAGAGAACAAGTAATTGTTGAATGAAAAAATCGCTTAACGAAATTGTACATCAAGATGTTCAGTTACAGCCGTATAATACCCTTGATGTTTCGGCTAAGGCCCGCCTTTTTGCAACTATTTCATCTGGGGGTGAACTTCAGCAGCTCCTGCAGGAATCGCCGGTGGATACTGATGATATTTTAGTATTGGGTGGAGGAAGCAACATCCTTTTTGCGGATAATTTCCCGGGATTAGTTTTACAGATGGCGATTAAAGGGAAGGAAATAGTTAGAGAAAATGATTCTTTCGTATGGTTAGAAATTGGGGGAGGAGAGAACTGGCATCAAACCGTGCGCTATGCTATAAATAAAGGATGGGGAGGCATTGAAAACCTCTCGCTTATTCCCGGAACCGTAGGCGCTGCCCCTATCCAGAATATTGGCGCTTATGGGGTAGAATTGGCGGATGTCTTTGAAAGACTGGAGGCGGTAAATATAGAATCTGCTGGTGTTCATACTTTTGACAAAGAAGAGTGCGAATTCGGATATCGCGACAGTATCTTCAAGAGAGAGCTTAAGGGGAAATTTGCAATCACCAAAGTAGTTCTTAAGCTATCGAAAAATCCTGAAATTAACAGCTCTTACGGGGCGATACAGTCGGAGCTTGAAAAAAGAAATATCAGTGACCCTACCATCCGTGATATCAGTGACATTGTGATTTCTATTCGCAATAATAAACTTCCAAATCCGGAAGCGCTGGGTAATGCTGGCAGCTTTTTTAAAAATCCTGTGGTTGAGGCAGAAAATTTTGAAAGGTTACAGCAATCTTATCCACAGATACCCGGTTATGAATTAAGTGAAAATGAGATCAAGGTTCCCGCCGGATGGCTTATTGAAGAATCGGGTTGGAAAGGAAAAAGGATTGGTAATACAGGCACCTACCGGCAACAAGCGCTGGTGATTGTAAACCATGGAGGAGCGACCGCCGAGGAGATTTTGAATCTTGCCGCTAAAATTCAAGAGGCTGTCAGAGAGAAATTTGAAATTGATTTAGTTCCTGAAGTAAATATTATTTCGTAGGATGAAGGAGGAAACTGACCGTGCTGATTATTTTACCAAACACCTTTTCCGGACGGGGTTAGGATGTCTTACAAAACTTTATTACAAAGCTAAAGATTATCCTGAAAGCCGGGAAGGACGACCTTTTATTGAGCATGCCATACTCAATAAAAAGCTTTTGAAATCATTAGTACATTCGATTTATCCCAGTGGTAAATTTATAAACGGGAGAAATATCAGTCAGTCTGCAGAACAGACAAAAAGACTTCTCAATAGTAAAGAGTGTATTGTTTTCGATGCTATCTTTACCCACAAAAGAATGATGGCCAGGTTGCCAGTTGTATTGAAAAGTGGGGATCATCTTACGGTTATGCATATTCAGACAAAAGCTTTTAACGCCAGAAAACATAGCCTGTTGGACAGAAATGGCAAGCTCCATTCTAAGTGGAGAAAATATTTATTTGACTTTGCTTACCAGCTATATATCCTTCAGGAAGAATACCCGGATTTCTCCGTACTTCCTTTATTAGTATTACCCGACAAATCGTCCTATGCCCAAAGCAGTGAGCTACCGGGTATATTAAAGCCTTTTGAATCGGAATCCATAGCTTCAGATATTCCAACTTCTAATCAACAGCTATTGGTAAAGCTGGATGTGAGTGATCCGCTAAAAAAGATATGGCAGGATTCCGATTTTGCGGATGAGCATTTTCAAAAAGGATCTTTTGAGGAAACGCTATTTTATCTGAGAGACATTTACCTGATGCAGGAAAGGGTTGATCCGGAAGTAGGTACTAAATGTAAGGAATGTGAATTTAGGATTGCCTCCTCTCGGGTAGAAGAAGGGGAGATAAGCGGTTTTAAGGAGTGTTGGGAACCGCAAAAGTCAGTGGAATCAGAATCAGACCATATTTTCGACCTGATTGGTGCCGGTACCCAAAAGTGGTTGGATGAAGGAAAATATTTTCAGCAGGATATTGAAGAAGAAAGCGTTTTACCCATTAAATTTATTACGGAAAGTACGAATAAAATATCGGCCCAAATGCGTCAGTCTCTACAGATCCATAAAGCGAAAGGTCGGTCTGTTCCTGAGGAAATTTTGCGTCCTCCTCTCATAAAGGAATTGAGAAGATGGGAATATCCCATTCATTTTCTGGATTTTGAGGCTGGAAATTACGCCGTACCAGTACGTAAAAACCGCCCCCCATATCATCTGGTAGTGTTTCAATTTTCCTGCCATACCCTCCAGAAAAATGGAGAATGGCAACATCATCAGTGGCTCGATAATCTCGGTAGCGTTTATCCCAACTATGAACTGGTTCGTCGGTTAATGAAAGTACCTAACATCAATAAAGGTACTATTGTACAGTACTCCAATTTTGAGCGTAATGCCCTTAAGATAATTCGACGTGAATTAAGAGATGAATCCGAAATCATCCCGGATAGTAAATGGCTTATTCAATGGATTAAAACCATCATTAAGCGTAATGATTCCAAGCACGCTCATCCACCATATGTGGCCGATTTAAGCCGTCAGGTAAAGGATTATTATTACAATAGAGAGATGGAAGATTCATTGAGTATCAAGGATGTGCTGCAATCTGTAATGACACAGAGTGACTTTTTAAAACAGAAATACTCCAAACCATATAGCAGCCATAATTTTGATGACGTGAACTGGTGGCAACCTGATAAGAATAATAAAGCCCGAAATCCATATGATATTTTGGCGGAAAGGTCTGAGACGTTAGTTCAGCGTGGTACAGAAGCGATGGTATGTTATGGGAAACTTTTAGCCCGTGATTTGAGTAAGAGTCAAAGAGAAGCGTATCGTAATTCCTTACTTCGGTATTGTGAACTCGATACGCTGGCAATGATGATGATATATGAGCATTGGAAGGGGGAGTTGAATCAGTTATATTAATTATAATAAGATGATTCAATTGAGATAAAATAAAATTATAGGGCATACTATTATGAAGACATTACATTTTCGAAATATTGTATTGTTAGCCTTTTCTGCACTTCTGATTACTTCTTGTGTAGTGCAACGAAGTCCGATTACGGATCAAAAGCGAGCCTATGGCTATAGCTGGGAAAAAGAAGTTCAAATAGGGCAGCAGGCTGATAAGCAGATACAACAGCAATACGGAGTATACGATGATGAGCAATTATTGAATTATGTTGAGGAAATAGGGCAGGAGGTGCTGTCTGTAAGTCATATGCGCCGGGAAGATACTGAGCCCCAATATAAAGAAACTGAATTTTATTTTCGGGTATTGAATAGCGGCACGCCCAATGCTTTTGCTCTCCCGGGAGGATATATTTATGTAACCCGGGGTTTATTGGCACACCTGGATAATGAAGCTCAGCTGGCAGTGGTTCTTGGACACGAAATCGGTCATGTCGCTGCTCGTCACGCGTCACAGCGAGCATTTGAGCAGCAGATGGGACAGCTGGCTCTTATTGGAGGAGCAGTAGCAGGACAGGAACTCCTTGGTGTGCCGGGACAGTCGATTCTGAATATGGGAGGTCAGGCAGCACAATTTCTGTTTCTGAGTTATAGTCGTGATGATGAGCGAGAGTCCGACCGTTTAGGGGTCGAATACTCTGCAATGAAGAATTATATGGCAGCGGATGGAGCAGGTTTCTTTTCAGCTTTGAAACGCATATCCGAACAGTCGGGACAAAGTATTCCGGCCTGGGCTTCCACACACCCCGATCCGGCTGCACGCGAGCAGACCATCCCTCAACTCGCCCAGGAGTGGGAGGAAAAAGGTTATGAGCAGACGATCCAGGATACTGACCAGTTTATGCAGACTGTTGACGGAATGGTATATGGGGAGAATCCCCGTGAAGGATTTACCCGTGATGGAATGTTTTATCATCCAGAGCTGGCCTTCCAGTTTCCCTATCCCGATGGGTGGCAATTAGCTAATCAACCTTCTGTAGTACAGATGGTAAACGAAGACCAGAATGCGATAATCGTCTTCCAAATCGACAGTGAAAATAACTCTCCCAAAGCTTCAGTTAATGAGTTTTTGAATCAGGATGGAGTAGAGCCGGCCTCAAGTAGCGCTATATCTCATAATGGATTAGATGGTTTTGAGGCCACCGCAAGCGCTCAAACTCAAGATGGAGCCGATGTACGATTCTATCTTTATTCTGTAGCCTACGACGGTAATATCTATCGTTATGTCTCCTATACACTGGCGGATCAGTTTGATGAGTACAGATCTCAGTTTGAGCAAACCGCGAACTCTTTTCGTTCTCTTGAAGATCAGTCAATTCTTAATATCCAACCTGCGCGGATTCAGGCCTTCCGAACAGATCGTTCGGGAACTTTCCAGTCTTTTTTGCCAAATAACCTTCCGCTTGAGTTAACACCGGAAGATGTAGCCATCGCGAATCAGGTGCAGTTGGATGAAACAATTGAAGCAGGAACCTGGATTAAGATTCCCAGACAATAGAAGTTAGCTTTTTCTCCTACAAATAAATCCAATATCTTTGGGTCGTAACAGAACCTGAACTTTTTGGATATATATATATATATATCATGATCG
>JBEPXF010000264.1:0-4666 GCA_041642075.1 Fodinibius sp. | reverse complement strand
AGAACGGGTACTCGATGCCGCCTGTGGTACCGGAATTATAGCCCGGCTGGCGTTAAAAGAAGTGGATGATGAAGGAACGGTAGCAGGACTGGATATCAATCCAGGGATGCTGGCGGTAGCACGATCACTTACGAAGGATTTGCCCATAGAGTGGCATGAGGCCAGTACCGAAAAAATGCCGTTTGAGAAAGAATCCTTTGATGTGATTATTTGCCAGCTAGGTCTCCAGTTTATGGAAAATAAAACCGCTGCGCTGCAGCAGATGCATCGCGTACTTATTCCCGGCGGACGTCTTCTCCTGAACGTCCCAGGTCCTGCCGGTGAACCCTTTGCTATTATGGCCGAGGCCATGGAGCGGAATATTAGTCCCGAAGCCAAAAACTTTGTGGACCAAGTATTTGCGCTCAATGATACCGAAGAAATCCGGGAGCTTATCAATAATGCTGGGTTTCGCAATGTGGATATACAAGCAAAGAACAAGGCGTTATCTCTTCCCGCCCCGAAAGATTTCCTCTGGCAATACATTAACAGCACTCCGCTGGCTGAAGTTGTAGCGGAAGCGGATGAAGAGGCAAAGGCTTCACTGGAGGAAGATGTGGTCAATGAGTGGCAGAAGTTTGTGGATGGGGATGACAACGCTTTCACCTACGAGCAGTGTATTATTACAGTGCATGTCCAGAAATGATGATTTATTAGACCCAACAAAATCAATTTATGTAGTACTTCTTTTTGAATCATTGCTAACCTAAACGCAGCTTATAGACCAGGCCGTTAGGCTATTTCACATTGCTCATTATTGAGAAGGGAAAGTAATAAAAAAACTGGCTCCGCCATTGTTTTCAAATGTTAACTCACCATCCCACTGTTGGACAAGGTTCGTAATCATATGTAAACCAATTGATTTTGAAATATCCGTATTATGCGGATCAAAATTTTTAGGTAAGCCAATACCGTTATCTTTGACAGAAAGTTCTAACGAATCTTTATTACCGTTCAATGTAACTTGTATTTCTCCATTTTCTTGGTTTATGAACGCATATTTAAATGCATTTGTAACCAACTCATTAATAATTAATGCTAAATGGAGAGCTAGTTTTGTACCCAAAGATAAAGAGTCAATATCAGAACTAATTTTAACATTTTCACCTCTCTCTGAATTATTCTGCATGTGGTCCAGTAATTTTTCCATAAAAATTTTAAAGGGAATTTTATCAGATTCATTAATTATCAGAATTAAAAAAGAAATTAGTAAAATAAATAACAGCTTTGAGCTAAATAAGAGTCTATTTTACACGAATTTCCATACAGATATTAGTGATTTAAAAGAGTCCTATGTTGAAACAGCTAAAAAATATAATAAAAGTCTCACCTCACTAATAGAACAATTGAAAGAGAAGAAGAAGGATATATTAAATTATAATTCTTATGAAGCCCCATATGACTTTTCAAGAGAACTACTGAATCATTGGCAAAACTATAATTTAATTCGTACCCAGGCTAATAAATTTTCCGAAAGTCTTAATGATAAACAAAAAGCAGCACAAACCTCTTTACGTTTACGAGAGGTTTGTGATTTCCTAGAAACAGTAAATTACGATGAAAAAAATCTAATCTCTCGAAACTGGATAAAAAAGTAAGGCAGGCTAAAGAAAAAAGTGAAACCATTAACAAAGCTATTTCAGAAAAAAGCAGCTAATAGAATCAAAGAAAAGAGAACTAAATGATGAAGAGGTTGGGGCAAAGAAAGTAAATAAATATTTGAGAAAGTTTTTCGGCAACGATTTTCTTTATCTAAGATCAGTTGAAAAAGAAAAAACCAATCAAAAAGAAATTTTCTTTGAAGTTTTAAGAGATGATAAAATTGCCTATAACTTAAGTGAAGGAGAATGCAACTTATTAGCATTTTGTTACTTCATTGCAAAATTAGAAGAAACTGAAACTAAAGATAGCAATCCAATTATTTGGATTGATGATCCAATATCAAGCCTCGATAGTAACCATATTTTCTTTGTATACAGCCTAATAAAAGCAAAAATAGTTGATAATGGAGCTTTTAAACAACTCTTTGTCTCAACTCACAATCTCAATTTCTTGAAATACTTAAAACGTTTAAATGCTGGTTATAAAACGAGCATTTTTCATTATTGATAGGTCAGGTAACACCTCTAATATTTTACCAATGCCAAAGTATATGAAAGAATATCAAACAGAGTTTAATTACTTGTTTGATCAGATTTATAAGTGTGCAAATATCGAAACTATTGATGATTCAAATCATGAATTATTCTATAGTTTTGGCAACAATGCTCGAAAGTTTTTAGAGATCTATCTTTATTATAAATATCCTGATTATTCTGACAAGAAATTAGAAAAATTTTTCGGAGATGATGAAATCCCTCGAATTTTGACAAATAGGTTAAGCAATGAATATTCTCATTTATCAGGAGTTTTTGAACGAGGGGCCACACCAGTTGAAGTTCCAGAAATTAAACTAGCAGCTCAGAAAATAATTGAAAAATTGAAAGAAGATGAAGATCAATATAAATCTCTACTCAATAGTATTGGAGTAAGTGAAAATTAAACTACTCTATAACCCCTTATCCTTCAAAAAATGAAAATGCCACTCTACTGCTAGGGACCAGCTTCGTTGATCAAGTCGGATTACCATACCTGCGCTAAAGTTTATAATCTTTTTGTGGTTCAGGAGCACTTATAAACATGAGTAAGCTCTCCCATATTCGCCACTTCTGGCCCCCACACATCAGTATTTTCCACCATCAAAAAGGGCAAAATAAAAACGCCCTATACGAGATGTAAAGGGCGTTTTTTGAGTTCTTAGAAAAAGACGGGTCTTCTCGGACAAAAGGACGGGTCTTCTTTCGGAAGAAGACGTGTGTTCTTCCCGGAGAACACGGGTGTTCTCTGAAAAGACCTGCCTGCTGTCCAAAAAAATCCCCGCTGCCGTTTTCATACGACAGCAGGGAAGTCTTTATACAGCTCCTTACGAAGCTTCACCGTTTATCTTTTTGAATTCAAGATTATGAAGCATCTTCTTGAGTTCCGGTCCCGGCGTAAAGATGATGCGGCGCCCGGTTACGCTGTTAGGCCCCACTTCATCTTCGGTGTCATGTGCCTCACTGCTGATACTTACGCGAAGGTATCCCAGGTCACCAAGCCGTACAATGTTGCCCGCTGCCAACTCGCGGGGCACGACTTTGATAAAGCTTTTTAAGACCCCGGAAATATCAATATCACTGACCGTACTGATCATCTCAATAAGTTCAGAGAGTTCGTTGATATTAATATCACCGGTTGCGTTTGCAGAAGCATACCATTTGGTCTCGCCTCCTCCTGCAACTCCCGGTTCGCCTTTCTCTATAGCTTTGATTGAAATAGCCATAATATATTTGATTTAATTTATGTTTTTTTAATAAGGAAAGCCTGTATATTTTCGACTTCCATTATAGGTAAGTACCGATTTGAGCCCAATCCTTACAAAAAAAATATTTTTTTCGTTTTTATTTCCCACCCTTCCATCCAAATACGAACCGGCTACATTCAAAAAGGCATTTCTTTATCACCGCAGATCTCCTATTTTAGGCTTCAATTTTCTTAATCGGCATCATTAAATCATTACTGCTCTACCCTATGAAAAAGTGCGCTTTTCTGTCCATGGACAGCCTTGAGGATTATGAATGTTACGATCACCTTCTTTTTGAACCGTTCCGAAAGTACGGATGGTCGGCCGAGGAGATCTCCTGGCGCAATAGGCAGGCGGACTGGGACCAGTACGAGGCCGTTATTATCCGCAGTCCATGGGATTACCAGCAAGATCCGGAGGCCTTTTTTAAGGTTTTGGAAGAAATCGAGGCCTCCTCTGCCCTCCTGGAAAACAAGCTGGACTTGGTAGAGTGGAATATCGACAAAAGGTATCTGCGCGATCTCGAAGAGCAAGGCATTACCATCGTCCCCAGCCTGTGGGAAGAGCGTTTTGACAATGGGACATACAGGGATGCGTTTAAGCGCCTGTCCTCGAATGAAATTATTGTCAAACCCACCATCAGCGCCGGGGCTGAAGATACGTTTCGCATTCCAAAAGATAGGGCGGGTGAGTATACCAGTCAGCTGCAAACCACCTTTGCCGACCGGCCGTATATCGTTCAGCCTTTTATGCCCGATATCATCAGAGAGGGAGAATTTTCACTCTTCTATTTTGGTGATACCTACAGCCATACCGTACTCAAGACACCTAAAAAGGATGATTTCCGGGTGCAGGAAGAACACGGGGGCGTGCTGAAACTGGTGGAAGCCGAACCCGAGATGCGGCAAATATCCCGGAAGATACTGGATCTCCTTACTCCGCAACCGCTATACGCGCGAATAGACCTGGTGCGTCACGGCAATGATGATTTTGCTCTCATGGAGCTGGAACTCATAGAGCCTTCCCTCTACTTTAATATGGATCCGCAGTCACCGGAACGCTTCGCCAAAGTCTTTGATGAATGGATGAGTGAACAGTAATCAGTTATCAGTTATCAGTAATCAGTTATCAGTAATCAGTTATCAGTTATCAGTTATCAGAGGCTGCCTATTATAACACTCAGTGTCAAGAAGTAATTTTGGTTATTTATTATCAGTTAATCGGTTATCTCCTTCCTCTATCTGA
>JBEPXF010000263.1:0-4676 GCA_041642075.1 Fodinibius sp. | reverse complement strand
ACCAACTATTGGATATATTGGTCGAATCGGGCCGAATCGCGGTAGTCTTATTTTACTGGATGCCCTAAAAGTACTCAAAGAGAAGGGAATGGATGTTCATTTTGAGTGCGTGGGAGGTGGGGCAGACTCCCATTTGAATGAACTGCAGGAAATAGCCCAAAGCAACGATTTATCTCTTCAGCTGCACGGTTTTCTAAAGCCGGAAGAGGGACTCAAGATAATGGCCGGCTGCCACATTGGAATGGCAGTATTGATGCCTGTGCCAAATTATCTGGAATCTCTGCCTACCAAGATTTTTGAATATATGGCGCTGGGTTTGCCCGTGATAGCTTCTGATTTTCCCCTTTATAAAAGTATAGTGGAAGAGGAGGAGTGTGGTATCTGCGTGAATCCGGAAAATGAACAGGAAATAGCCGAGGCAATTCAGTGGCTTTTTCACAACCCGAACAAAGCCAAAGAAATGGGAGAAAGGGGAAGACAGGCGGTTCTGGAAAAGTACAGCTGGCAAAATGAGGCAAAAAAGCTGCACGAATTTTACGAGCACATTATTGATTGATAATAGGTTAAGTCAAAATTGAATAAATCTGATTTTTGGGAACAATTTAAGGCCTCTTGTAATATATACTATGCTGAAATTATATCTACGGCTTGATACTTAAACAGGGATAATTGATACCTTTTATAGTTTAGTTGATTAATTAGGCATACCAGTTGGCTTACGGCTGCCATTGGTTCATTCCCTGTATACTTAGTTCTACATTTCTCAATGTAATGGGGAAGTCATTCTTAGGGTCTATAAAAAATGTATTTAAAAAGGAATATCCTCGCTTTTTTTAAGCTTTGTTTAATAGCTTTTTTACCAGTCTTAATTGGCAATTGTTCTGATAACAGAGAGCTGGCAGAACAAACTGAAATAGCAGAGATGCTTCTAAATTTGTCTTCAACAGCCGTCACGGACAGTACGTTCAAGGTATTTGACGGGACGCGTTACGTGCCTCAGCCGTGGCCGCTGGACAACTACGGGCTGAGTCCGCTTCGCATCGCCTATCCGCCCTCGCTGTGGGGCCAAACCACCAGCGAGCTGGAAGGGACCACCACCATGCCCGACCAGGATAAGCTGGCCCGGATCGTGCGCGATGCGGCCGGCAAGGGCACCCGGAACATGGTCGTCAATATAGAACACTGGCCTCTGGAAGGCGACCAGTCCACTGTGGAAGCCAACATGGACCGGTTTATGAAGGTGGTGGACTGGGTCAAGGCCGAAGACCCGGACATGCAGGTTGGGTTTTACGGGGTCCCGCCGATCCGCAGCTTCTGGAACTCCACCAAAAACGTGGATTCAGGCAGCTATCAGGAATGGCAGCAGAAAAACGAAGACCTGCAGGTGCTGGCCGAAAAGGTGGATGCTTTTTATCCTTCCCTGTATACCTTTAATGACGACAAGGAGTACTGGGTAAAAGAGGCCAAAGCCCAGATTGAAATGGCGCGCCACTTAAATGGTGACAACCCGGTGTATGTATTCCTGTGGCCCCAGTACCATCCGTATTACGATGAGTTTAAAGGTCGGTATATAGAGCAGGACTTTTGGGAGCTGCAGCTGCAGACGGCCCGCAAGTATGCCGACGGAGTGGTGTTGTGGATGCCCCGCAAAGACAAAGCGGAATGGGACAACGATGCCCCCTGGTGGGTGGCTACCCGACAGTTCATGGTCGACCTCGGAAAGGTCGATTGGGCTAACTAGTAATATTGTATAATGTTGGTCAATTATTTGTTAGTCTTAGTGAAATAAGTAAATAAATTAGGAAGAATTATTACCTGAACAATTGAGCCATAAGATCCGCTTTTTTAGAAACGGGTTTTATGGCTTTTTTTTATTTAGAGGCGTATTTCTGGTGTTTATAAGTAATATCGTTCTTAAAAGGTGTATTCTACTATTTTAGCGTAACTATCTTTCCTTTTTTTATTCTTATTGCGTGCAGTAACTCTCTTTTCTCCTCTGATATCCGATCTAAAAATTCTCTTTGTAGAAACAGTAAGTTTACTTGTCGTTTCCTTAAGTAAGATTTTTAAATATCAATGAAACATCTTTGTGATAATTGAATTAAAAGGATTCAACCAGAGAAAAAATTATAGATTAAAATATATACTGGCTGTTTTAGCATGGCCCGTTTCAAGCTTTATATATCCCTTATTTTTTTATTGTTATTTACCTTGTCCGTCAAAGAAGATGAGCCTGAAAACGTTCTTTCTATAGCGACGGATAGCACAGAGAATATAGTTCCTGATTCGTCATTTGTTGTATTTGACGGCACGGGATATAGAGAAAAGCCTGACCTAACCCAATATGGGTTAGAGCCGATCCACATCATTTATCCCACCAGGTTATGGAAGCAAACAACCAAGGAGCTCAAGGGTTCAACGAGCTTACCTTACGATAGCCTCCTTGAGAAGCAGGCTGAAAGAGCCCGTCAAGAGAATGATATAGCAGTTATTGATATTGAGCACTGGCCTGTTAAAGGAGATAAGCAAACCGTTGAGCAAAGTGTGGGCCGCTACGTAAAGGTTTTGAAATCATTCAGGGAATTAACTCCCGACATGGAATATGGATTTTATGCCCTGCCGCCGGTTCATGATTATTGGAATGCCATACAGGATACTTCCTCATCACGATACCAGGACTGGGAAGAAAAAAATCGCAATCTCGATGAACTGGCAGAAAAGGTAGACATTTTTTTCCCCTCTTTGTATACCTATTACCAAGACCGGGAAAGGTGGGTGCGGTATGCCATTGCCAATATTGAACAGACAAGAAAATATAGCGGGGATAAGCCGGTCTACGTGTTTTTATGGCCGCAGTATCACGGGTATAACAAGAAGTTAAAAGGAGAGTTTCTCGATCCTGATTTCTGGGAAATACAGCTTAAAACAGCCCGAAAGTACGCAGATGGCATTGTAATATGGACTCCTTCAAGGCTTGAATGGGATAGTAATGCTGAATGGTGGAAGGTAACAAAAGAATTTTTGCAAGAATTGGATAATGAAAGTACAGACAGAGGAATAGCACAATAAATTTAATAGTAATTATGAAAGAACTTAAAGCATGATCGAGCGGGATATGAGAGATAATTTATCTGTCAATAACCGGTGTTGGAGATCAAAGTATTGATACTATCTCGTACAAGATATTTTCAAATTTATATATAGTTGACTGTTAGAGCCATGAAAATTATTTATTTACATCAATATTTTAATACCCCTTCTATGTATGGGGGCACTCGTTCCTATGAAATGGGACGGCGATTTGTGGATTGGGGGCACGAGGTGCATATGATAACTTCAGATCGTTCGGGATCCACAGACAAAACAGATTGGTACAGAACAGAAGAAAGCGGCATACAGGTCCATTGGCTACCGGTGGCTTACTCCAACAAGATGGGATTTAAAGACCGTGTCAAAGCTTTTTTGAAATTTGCAACTTATGCTTCATTCAAGGCTGCATCGCTGGAGGGGGATGTGGTTTTTGCAACGAGCACGCCACTGACTATCGCTATACCAGGCATATACGCTTCTAAAATCAAAGGAAAGCCAATGGTATTTGAGGTCAGGGATCTTTGGCCGGAACTTCCAATAGCTATTGGTGCTCTGCAAAACAAACTATTGATCTCTATGGCACAGTGGCTGGAAAGAAGAGCCTATAACAATGCTTCGCAGGTGGTAGCTCTGTCTCCCGGAATGAAAGAGGGTGTTTTGAGAACGGGATACCCCGAAAACAAGGTTCATATGATTCCTAATAGCTGCGACATAGAATTGTTTGATGTACCTGAAGAAGAAGGAATTAGGTTCAGAGAACGCCATGAGTGGCTTGGAGATCGACCCTTGGTTATTTACGCAGGCACCTTTGGCAAGATTAACGATGTTTGTTACCTGGTGAGGGTTGCAGCCGAAATGAAAAAGATAGCTCCGGAAGTACGTTTTTTGATTGTGGGGAGAGGGGCGGAAGAACAGAAAATAAAATTACTGGCCGAAGAGCTGGATGTTCTGAATACCAATGTTTTTATGCCCGGTAAATTGCCTAAGGAGGAGATGCCTGCTCTTTTTTCGGCGGCTGATGTCACTACTTCTCTTTTTATGGATCTTAAAGAAATGTGGGCAAATTCAGCCAACAAATTCTTTGATGGACTGGCTTCAGGTACTCCCATCGCGATTAATTATTATGGCTGGCAGGCCGAGGTTCTTCAGCAAAACGATGCGGGACTTGTTATTTCTCCTAATGATCATAAAAAAGCCGCCATTAAATTATCAGAACATCTGTCTGACCAGGGGTGGCTAAATAAGGCAGGCGAAAATGCGAAGGTACTTGCTACCGAACGATATAACAGAAATTTATTGGCTAAGCAATTAGAAAATGCATTGCTGGATGCCGTTGAAAATGATTAGATATATCTACATATCATGTGATGAAGCAACGAAATATGTCTCTAATGAAAGCTAAGCAAAATAATATACTGAAACGGCTGTTCGACCTTGCCATAAGCGTAGTCGGCCTTATAATTTTATTACCGGTATATGTAGTATTGGGACTGGTTATATACCTCAAATTGGGACTACCCATAATTTTCAAACAAAAGCGACCGGGATTGCATGGCGAGCCATTTATAATGTATAAGTTCCGATCC
>JBEPXF010000262.1:0-4687 GCA_041642075.1 Fodinibius sp. | reverse complement strand
GAACAAGCAACTTCATATTCATACAGAGCTTTCTTTGGAATAGAATATTCGTTTGGATCAATTTATAATAATATCGTAAATCCAAGATTCTAAGTCCTATAAAAGGCCACCCTTTTAATAACAAAACCTTTTTTAACTGGAAACCTTATTTTTCTCCCTCAGAATCCGGGGTAGTTCCTTTAAGCATACTATCCAGTTTTTCTCCTCCCTCTATGCCAAAATCAAGCGTTCGGATGGGAAAGGGAATTGTAATATCATTTTCGTCAAATTTCTTTTTAAGTGCAATAACAGCCTCACTTCGTGGGGTCAAAAAATCAGGATTTCTTCTAAAATCTACCCAAAAACACACTTTGAAGTTAATAGAACTTCCTCCAAATTTATTGAAATAAAACAGTATATCCTTATCACTGTTATAATTTTCCAACTCCTCAATAGCCTCGGTAGCCAGTTTCTTTACCTTGTTGAGATCTTCTGCATAAGATACTCCACATTCTAAATCCACGCGGCGCTCTCTATTTTCTGTAAAATTAATAAGTGGATTCTCAAATACCATCTTATTCGGAATATAGACAATCTGTCCCTGGGGCGTTTGGAGAATAGTATTCCGAAGATTTAGCTTACGTACCGTACCATAAACCTCATTCGTTTCGATAATATCACCGATACCAAACGGATGACGGAGGGTTAGAATAATACCCGATATAAAATTTGATGCGATATCCTGAAATGCAAAACCTAAGGCCAAACCAACAATACCAGCACCGGCCAGCAGCGAAGTAACTGCTCCATCCAGGTTGAGCACACTCAGAGCAATAAATATACCGATACTGACTATCATGATACCGACTACTGTCTCCAGCAGATCGATAACGGTTTTATTCATTGTTGCTTTCGACAAAAGCTTGTGAACGGCCTGCCGAACCAACCTACCGATAACATAGAACACAATCAGTACCAGCAGGGCCATTACCATCTCAGGAAGCATGCTTATAAGCGTATCAAGCCAAGTCTCAAGCTTGCCTGTTACCTCTTCATTAAACTTGCTCCTCAAATCATTGAAAAGAGTAGAAAATTCCATTACTTAACTTTTATATTTTCTTTTTTACAGACTAATAAAATCTATATAACTAGCATCAATTCATAATAACTGCTCTTTTTTTATAAAGCTTGTTTTGTCCTGTTTATCCGGCTCCTCCTGTTCTGAAATTTCATATATACCGTTAATAACCCAACTATTTTATCGCTAAAGTTTAACATCCGTGCTGTAGTCTTTGTATCTTTAAGTATATGACTACACAAACCGACAGCGACAAAAAAATAAATCTTAAAGATCTTACAAAGCAAGAACTCCTGGAATTTAGTGCCGATATGGGACTGGCCTCCTACCGGAGTGATCAGCTCTTCCAGTGGCTCTATCAAAAGGGAGTGCACAGCTTTGACGAGATGACCAACCTTTCCAAGGATCTAAGAAATCGTCTTCAAGAAGTAGCAAAGGTCCCCACCATTGAGCACAAAATGCAGCTTGAATCCAAGGATGGGACCATAAAGTTTCTCTTTGAACTCCAGGGCGACGAACAACACAAAGTTGAATCTGTACTTATCCCCGATTTTTATCCTGATGGAGCAGCCAATCGATTAACAGTGTGCGTGTCCTCCCAAGTGGGCTGTGTTTTTGGCTGCTCTTTCTGTGCCACCGGGAAAATGGGATTTTTCCGAAGTTTAACCCATGGTGAAATTGTAGACCAGGTACAGTACATCAATAACCTGTGCCAGGAAAAGTTTGGAAAGGGAATCACCAATATCGTGTATATGGGAATGGGAGAACCCCTTCATAATTATGAGGCTGTGGTTAATTCAGCCTCTATTATAATGGATGAGTTAAGTATTGGACTTTCTCCCAAAAGGATAACCGTTTCTACGGTAGGGCTTACCAAGCAGATTAAACAACTGGCAGATGAGCGCCAGCCTTTCAATCTGGCGATATCGCTGCATGCAGCCAATGATGAAAAACGGGATGAAATTATGCCCATAAATAGTTCCATGAACCTGAAAAAGCTAAAAGAAGCGGTCCAGTATTATTATAACAAGCTGCATCGACCTATCACCTACGAATACCTGCTATTTGATGAATTTAACGATACTCAGGAAGATGCACGTCAGCTTGCTGAAATTGTACAGTGGGTACCCAGTAAAATAAACATTATTATGTACAACGATGTAGCAGGCGTAGAACTTAAACGGGCCCGGGAGCAACGACTGGACGCTTTTATGAAGGAACTAGTATCACGGGATATTACTGCTACAGTACGTAGAAGCCGGGGAGATGATATTGATGCCGGCTGCGGACAGCTGGCCATTAAAGAGGGACAAGCACAAGGCAAGTCAATCCGGAAGAATTAAGGAAATCCTCTAGAACCAGGAAAAAGTATAATAAATATGGTACTCCTCCTTACTTACACGATTAATTAATCATGGATAACATTCAGAAGACGATCAAAACGGGGCAGCCAACGATCCTTATCCCATGAAAAATAAATAATGCCTGCTTTGCCAACTATATGCGACTGAGGCACAAATCCCCAGAAACGGCTATCCTCACTGTCATCCCTGTTATCTCCCATTACGAAGTAATAATCCTGCTGAATAGTGTATTCATTTGTTTCCTCTCCGTTGATAATAAACTGACCTCCATTCCTCTCTACATTATTATTCTCATAGCGCGTAATAATAGCCTCGTAAATATGATAGTTATCAGCTGTTAAGGTTACGGTTTGATCCTCAAACGGAACAACTGTTGGAGACATGTGGTGGTGGTTATTAAAACCGGAAGAAAAACTAAAAGAACGCTGATCGTATTCATTAAACGTATCAGGCAACACAAAAGGTTGCACATTGGTGATCTCTGGCCAGTTGCTGATTGTTTCGGCCACCTCTTCACTCATATTTATACGATAGTTTCCAGAGTTACCATTGCGGGATTGATATATTGTTCCTCCCGCGGCTTGTACCTTTGAAGCACTCAATCTTACCCTATCCCGTACATTCACCTCATAAACCTGCTGAATACCCGGAAAAGGATCAGCTTCTTCCGCGTTCACATACAGCTGTTTATCATCTATAGAAAGGGTATCGCCTGGTATACCCACAGCCCGCTTTATATAATTCGTCTTACCCGCAATAGGTGCAATATCCACAGGATAGTTAAATACCACTATATCATTCCGTTCCACTTCACTCAAACCCGGCAGACGAGTCCAAGGCAACATGAGCCCCTGCATATAGATATTCGTAAATGGGACACCTAATACCATTGGTGTACGAGGACCATAACTTATCTTTGACACTATCAAAAAATCTCCCGTCATGAGTGTTTTTTCCATTGAAGGAGTTGGTATGCGATAAGCTTCAAAAAAGAAAGCTCGAATAATAAGTGCAGCCACTGCTGCAAAGAGGAGAGCATCAAGCCATTCCCTTATCCAGCTCTTTGCTTTTTCGTTTTGATTTTTTGTACGCTGATTGCGTCTTTTACTGCGTTCTTCTTTTGAAAGTTGCTTTGCCAAAGTATCTCCTTCTGTGGTTCAGTTAATTAAAATACCAAAATCTAGTTGATTGGAGAGGATATTTCTGTCGTACTATACTGTCCCTCTTGAAGGCTCACTTCAAACCACTGGCGGCGTTCTGGAGCGTAGTAGTAGTCTTCATAATTAGGTAAGTTTTCCCTTTCAATAGCCATCAGTTCTTTAGACAAGGTTCGCTTAACTTCGGGCATTAGATCAATATACTTACTGGCTCCCGCATAAACGAGCCCCCTTCCAAAAGGACCATCAATATCCAATATCATCATAGGGATGGAGTCGTCTACTACAAACCAATATTCAAACTGAATAGCTTGGGCCGGTCGGAAATCCGACTGAGTAATCAAATCTTCAATAGTTTTTGTGGGATCTCCATATAATTCCTGTAAACGTGCCCGAATCTCATTCGTTTGTCGTTCATCCAGTTCCGTTCGTCCATAAAAACCTTGGCCGGTCCAGCTAATGTCTTCAAATTTGTTCATAAACCAAGTTTGTTGATCGGAATCAATCCGTTCAATTTCCGGCTCCTCAAATTGAGCAGAAGCAGAAAAAGTAGAAATCACTACGATAAGAACAGTAAGTAATAATGAATTAAGTAACTTTTGCATCAGCAGAATATAATTTTAGAATTGTTGTCGTTTAAAATAACGCGCATTGCACCAAGATATTACAAGATATTGATTATTTAATCATCATCCATAGATAATACAGCAAGAAATGCTTCTTGCGGCACTTCAACAGTTCCCACCTGTTTCATTCGCTTTTTTCCTTCTTTTTGTTTTTCCAGAAGCTTTCGCTTTCGGGAGACATCTCCCCCATAACATTTAGCTGTCACATCTTTTCGTATAGCCGGAATGGTTTCCCGGGCAATAACCTGCGAGCCAATAGCAGCCTGTATGGGAACTTCGAACTGATGTCGCGAAATCAGATCTTTTAGTTTTTTACACAATTTACGTCCCAGATCATAGGCTTTATCGCGGTGTGTGATGCTTGAAAGAGCATCCACCGGGTCACCATTGAGCAGGATATCCAGTCGAACTAAATCTCCTTTCCGATACTCAAGAAAATCGTAATCCAGCGATGCATAGCCCCGGGTACCACTTTTTAGGCGA
>JBEPXF010000261.1:0-4806 GCA_041642075.1 Fodinibius sp. | reverse complement strand
CACATAGTAGCGGTAGCACGATCTAACATTCCGTTACAGAAGCTTCAGAACAAGTATCCTGAAAACGTTTATTCTAATCCTACTGACCTGACTGTAAATGAATCCGTAGCAGAACTTATACAGGCGATTTCTTCAAGATATGAAGGAATAGATATTCTTATTAACAACGCTGGCACACTAATTAATAAATCGTTCAAGGAACTTACAATTGATGACTGGCGCTCTCAAATGGAAAGTAACCTGATTAGTGCCGTAAACATCACAAAACATTTACTCCCTCTTTTTAATAAAGACGCTCATATTATCAATATCAGCAGTATGGGTGGTTTTCAGGGAAGTGCAAAATTCCCGGGCCTTGCTGCTTATAGCGTATCCAAAGGAGCCCTTTCTATTTTAACGGAATGCCTTGCTGCTGAATTTACAGAACAGGATATTTGTGCTAATGCATTATGTTTAGGTGCCGTTCAAACCGAGATGCTTGAACAGGCTTTTCCAGGCATTGATGCTCCTGTTTCTGCAGGAGAAATGGGAACTTATATCACCGATTTTGCCTTAAATGGGTCTAAGTTTTACAATGGAAAAATATTACCTGTTGCTTTGGAAGATCCTGAGTAAATATTCACAAAGAAAAGTCAATAAAATTATCTCCCACAATTAATCTAATATATGATTACCGTGAAAAAAACAATTCTGCTATTATTTACACTTGGAATAATTGCGATTAGTTTCACTCCCAGTCAGGGCCAATCAATAAAGCTCGTAGGGCAAAATGCATTAAACGGAGCTGTTAACGGTGTGCTATTGGGGGGAGCAACGATGGCCTTACAGGACAGCGATTACTTTGGTCCTGTTCGTACTGGATTAGGAGCGGGAACACTTTACGGAATCGGTGTTGGCATACATGACATTTCCAAAATTGAAAAAGGACAACAATTTTATATTTCAGCTACCTTTAATGATGCAACCAATACTTCGGTTATTCCCCTGCTGGATACCTTGTATGGGGCTGCCGGAGGTGCACTTGTTGCCTCATCTGTATCTTTAATTATTCGCGAACCACTGGTAGAATCGCTGCAATATGGATCAGCTATCGGAGCCTGGGCTGGATTTGGGTTCGGACTTATTGACGCTTTCGTATTAGCTGAAGGACCAGATTTTTCCCAAGCCTCCGCATCAAATCCATCTAGAGTGAATGGATTTGTCACTTACGAAAATAAGGATCGCTCACTGGAAGTCGGACTTTTTAATCCAAGCGTTATAGAAAAAAAAGAATTAAGCTCTTCCACAATTAGTGCTAATTACCATCCGGTTTTTACGCTTATGGATGTCAATATTTCACTTTAATCCATTTCGGAATCGTAATCATCCGGTGTTTCAAAGCTTGATCCTTCTTCAGGATCTTTAGCTAGCGCCAGAAACCGTATAAGTTCCTTCACAGTATTAACATGCCCTGAAAGGGAAGGGTGGAGTCCATCACTTAAGTAATTCCATGCGGAGGGTAAATTGTCGTCATCGCTTTCATCATCCTCATCATGCATGCGCTCTCCCAGAGGATCAACGATATATCCCTTTTTACCCGTCAGGATTTCACGGTATCCATTTAAGTCCTCCTCATAAACATTAAAGTTAAATAGCCGGATATCTTCCAGCATCTCAGAAATAACAGGAGGAGGTGTCATCCAAATAAGTGGATTATCCGTAATCTCGGCAACCGTCGATTCTATGGTATTCATATTTTCCCAGTAATCTGCCAAGGATACCAATGGGCGGTTAGGAGCTACATGCAGACGTTGTGCATCAAAGGTTCCAAGTGCCACAATTACCCAGTCGGGTTCATGATCTAGTACATCCCGATTCAAACGTTTTAATGCATCTGTGGAGGTATCATAAGAAACGCCGCTGTTCACAAAGGTTAAATCCGGTGTATCCAAGCCTATTTCCAGAACGTGTTGAAATACATTAAACCAGCCCTGCAGATCATCCGTAATGGAATCTCCGAGAGCAACAATCGTATCGCCCTTTTCAAACGGAAGTTTTTCGATCCATTCTGCCACCTCACCATCTTCAAGCAGTTCAATAGCGGCTTCCTTAGCATTTGCAGCAAACCGATCCCTTAATTTTCTTAACTCATCGTGTTTAATTCCCATCAGTCCTGCAATTGCCTCTTCATTTTCGATACCAGGCAATAAGGGATACCGTTTCTCCAAATTTAGAAATTGCAGCAAATACTTTTCTAAAACTTCTTTCTCATCTTCTGTGGCTCGGTATTCAGACATAAATCGTATATACTCTATTTAATATTATTCATTAATCAGCCTGTTATGATGATAACAATTCATCTACCAGTTTAGGCGTTCCAACAGCAGCCGTTTTCTTTATATGTTTCCATCCTGTATAGTCAGCTAATTCCGGATTATTGGGATCAATTATGAATTTGGGAATATCTGAATCTGCCAAATCAACCAAACCTGCTGCCGGATAAACAACGAGAGAGGTGCCAATGACTATTAGGACATCCGCTTCGGGTACAATAGAATAAGCTTCTTCCATTTTAGGTACCGGCTCTCCAAACCAGACTACATGGGGCCGCAGTTGACTACCATCTTCAGCGGTATCTCCAACTTCAATAGGACGATCCCCTATATCGTAGATCAAGGACCGATCTTTTTCACTTCTGACTTTTAAAGTTCGCCATGCAGGTGCACTACATTTTCTGATCCAGCCCGCTCATGAAGGGAATCCACATTTTGTGTAATAATGGTTACTTCATAGCTCTCTTCAAGCTTAGCAATGGCCTTATGTCCGGCATTAGGCTCAGCCTCAAATGCCTGCTTACGGCGCTTGTTATAAAAATCCAAGACCGTCTCCTTGTCATCTTGCCAAGCCTGAAAAGTAGCTACGTCGCGTATATCATAGCCTTCCCACAGGCCATCCGAATCGCGGAACGTTTTAAGCCCGCTATCTGCACTCATACCAGCACCTGTCAGGACAACTACCTGATCCATATAAATCTGTCTTATAAGCTAGGAATGCAAAATTTGTGGAGTAATAGAATCTAACCAAGAACTCGAATCTTCATAATCTTCAACTACATCCGGAGTTTTATCACTCATAAAAGAGGTCACCATTTGCTCGACCTCTACCTCCAGGGTCTTTATAGTATTTTGGATGAGCTCCTGATTAAATCCCTTATCTCCAAGCCGTAGAGTGAATTCCAATGAAATAACGCGACTTAAAATTCGCCCCAACTCTACCAGACGATCCTGTGCTAACTGGTGGTTTATATTGAAATCCAGAACATCACTAAAATAACCTGATGCCCGCTCCGTAAGGCTAAAATCACTTAAAAATTGATAAAGATTTTCAAGCTTAAGCTTGCGCATTTTTTTCAGAACAGATTCTGAAATCTGTTGATAAAGGATATCATTAGATCCTTCAAATATCTGGAATGGACGACTGTCAACGAGTGCACGCCCGGCAATATGATCAAGTCGATATCCTTTAGCTCCTGTTAGTTGTAAAAGCGACTGTGCCGCTTGTTGCATAAGATCAGTAGTATAGGTCTTAATCGTATTGGCAGATATATCCATTCCGGCAACATTCTTCGACATTGGTACATTTTCACTGGTAAAGGCACACATTGCCGAACAAATAGTAAAAGAAGATTGTAGACGGTTTAACCGTTTTTTTACCTGATCGTACTGAAATAAACTTTGTCCCCCAACCGATCGCTCTTTACAATGGGTAATACCTTCAACCATCATTCGCTTAAGGAAACCAATACCCATCCCAGGAAATTGCAAGCGGCTCCGGTGTAGAACATCAAGCATCATTTTAATACCCGTAGAATCAGGTTGCAGTCGATATTCTTCTGGTACCGAAATGTTAATTTTATTACGTCCGTAGGGCAACATGTAAAGCCCTAAATTCTTGTAATACTCTTCAACTTCTATTCCACCTCTCCGACTGTCGTGGATAAAGAATCCAATATCTCTTCCCAACCTTTCTTTATTCTTTCGTCGGGCTGTGATTAGCCAGTAGTCTGCACTACCCGTTAATCCTGCCCAATGCTTGGTTCCTGAAATTTCATAGATTCCTTCCCCTCCTTCTTCTTTCTTTTCAAAAGATGTTTCCATTCGCAAGGCATCGGAACCAAAATCTGGTTCCGTTATCATCAGACCACCCATACACTTTTCATTCACAAATCGATCAAAAATAGGTTGTTTTACCTCATCAGAACCATAATTTGCTACAGGCTGAAGAAAAAGGGCTCCATTAATTCCCATCATCAATGAAAGAGGCAAAGATTCGTAGGAACTCGCTTCCAACATTGATAACGCCTCATACGTTTTTATTCCTCTTCCTCCAAACTCTTCAGGTATAAAGACACTCAGGGGATTGCACTCCATAACCTGCTCTAAGACTTCATTAGGCAGGCCTCGAGTCAGGCTTAGCTCATTAATATCTTCCTGTTCATTAAAAAGCGTATATAGCCGTTTTTTATAGCGAGTAATAAACTTAGAAAATTCCATTTTCCTTTCTCACGGTTATAAGTTAAAGCCAGTAGCTAATCCAGTCATTAGTGGAATATATTGAATTTAATCTTTTGGATAAAAAAACCTTTAAAAACAACCTGGCTGATATTTATAAAAAAAGCCCTTTACGCAAAGGCGCAAAGGGCTTACACAATAAAAAATAGAGAGCAGTCGGGGACCTACGCTCCCGGCCGGTTGGCCAGTACCATCGGCGCTGCAGAGGGTCACGTCCGTGTTCGGGATGGGAACGGGTGGGGCCCCTGCGCTATGC
>JBEPXF010000260.1:0-4810 GCA_041642075.1 Fodinibius sp. | reverse complement strand
GCAAGTACTCCCTGTACAAAGGAGAAATAGATAAATTCCATATACAGTTAGTTCAACAGTCCATCAAACAACTCGCGATATTCCTCTTCAGTGAGGGCGGTTTTGTTTTTCTGAAAAGCAATAAACCCATCCCGGTTAACTCCAACCGTCGTAGCTTGGGATTCCACTCCGAAATCCATCATGATATCCGGGTGGCCCTTGGTGATCGGAAACGTAAATCCTTCCTCTTCGGATAATTTGCGCATCACTTCCTCATCGTCAGTCGGATCAATACCGATAGCTACCAGGTTAAGTTGGTCTTTGTATTCCGGGTACAGTTTGGATAATACCGGCCAGTTTTTGGCACAGATAGGGCACCACGAAGCGGTAAAGTAAACCACCATCGGTTTGTCTGCTTCGATAGATTGTTTCAGACTCACGGTGTCTCCTTCAATAGTAGTGACCTCAAAATCTGGCGCTTTTTCCAGGTCAGTATCATTTGCATTTGACATCGATTCTTCCGAAGAATTTGACTCCTCAGAAGAGCAAGCAGTGACAAACAGGAGCAAAATGGCTAAAAAAGCTATAGAGTTAGTTGATTGATACATCTCTTTTGGGTGCTTAAGGATTATGATTGACTGAAATATAATCAGCAGTTATGGTTTGTAGGATTTATTCATTGATGACATGACAGCCCTAAATCTTACGATTGTTTAAAGATATAGAAATTGGGGTTCCTCTCTTATTATTAACCGGAACCCCAATTAAATAATTACCTATTTACTCCATGTGTGACCTGCAAAAACATCATCGACTGGGGTTTCGGTGATATGATTCATGTAATTGGAAAAGGTTTTTACTCCAATTGCGGTAATAACCCCTAAAATATGTTCCTCTTCGTATCCGACATCTAAAAAGCTTTCTAATTCTTCTTCTGAGACTCTGCCCCGGTTCACAACCATGCTTTGGGTAAAATTGCTCAAAGCGGCCAACTTGGGATCCGGTATATCATCACCGTTGCGAATCGCTTCCGTGATTTCTTCAGGTACATTGGATGCATTTTCTGCTAGAAAGCTGTGGGCAGACATGCAGTAATGACAACTATTTTCATAACTGATGGAAAGAAAAACTACTTCCTGTTCAACGGGCGAAAATCCGGCCTGTTCACGAAAGGAATTATATGAGTTGTAATAAGAATCCAGAAGGGAGGGATTCTGGGCCATGAACTTATACATATTGGGTATAAAGCCCAGATTCTCCTTAGCTTCTTTTAAAAGTTCCTTCGATTTGTCCGGTGCATTTTCAAGGGTGGCGGGTTTAAGGGATACAGATTGTTGTGTACTCATAATATTATGTGCTTATTTTGAATATTTGTTTCTAAACAGTTGCTTAGATTAAGAGTAAATAACGTCACCTTTTTTCTAAACGTTCACTTAGATATAAGTTAAATAAAAAATTATTTCGGAAGGGAGTCCATAACCGAGGAGATGAAGGCGTCGAGGTTGGACTGGTCCATAACCTTTGAGGAGAGGGATAATCCTTCGGTACAAGTGACAAGATATTTGGCCTTTGAATGGAGGTCAGCATCAGGGGATAATTCACCCTTTTGTTGACTCCTTTCAAGAAGATTAAAAAATATATCTTCCATCATGTTAAAATATTCTGACAGCGCCTCGTGTATTTCCGGATCAGATGCGCCTACTTCTGCGGCGGTATTGGCAACAAGGCATCCACTGGGTGTTTTGCCACTTTGGACAGCATTTACAAAGGCATTAAAAAACTTCCGGATATCGTCCAGATTTCCATCGGATGTAATCAATATTTGCAGAATGCCCTCGCGCATAAATTTCTGATACCGCTTCAATACACTTACAAAAAGGTTGTGTTTATTCTCAAAGCTCGAATATATGGAAAACTGATTGATGCCCAGTTCTTTTTCCAACATGCGCAGGGAGGTGGAACGATAGCCGTTTTGCCAAAAGACATGCATGGCTTTTTCTAAGGCTTCTTCCGGATCATACTGTTTTTTTCGAGGCATACTATATAAACTATCTGGATTTTGCTTACAATACTAATTAAATCTATAGGATAAGCGTTCGATTTAAATGAGATAAAGAGCTCATTGACATGAGTATGGTATTGAAATGCATTTATCCTATTCAGTGTATTATAATAATTTCTAAATAGATAAGATTTAATTAAATTATAATTGCATGTTCAAACAAATAATGGGTTATGGCAGATGAAGACAATTTAGATCTCTCACAAAACCTCTTTTTCCTGGCGGGCGCTTTATCCAGGGAGTTATCCTACCAGGCAGATGAAGCATTTGCATCAGTTGGCTTATCTTCTTCTCATGCCCTTCTCCTATTTCTTATTCACAGGGATCCTGGTGTTCAGCCTGGTGCCCTGGCTGGGAAACTGCACCTGAAACCTTCCACTATAACGCGACTGGTACAGAAGCTGGAGCGGCGCGAACTGGTGGAAAAGGAATCACAGGGTCGAGCCACGGCGATCAGCTGTACGAATAGGGGAGTTCAGATGGCAGAAAAGATAAGTGAAGAGTGGCAGGAGCTGTTACAAGATAAACAGCAAGAGCTGGGAGAACGCTATGTATCTGTGCTTTCAGAAATGATTTCCAAAGCATTGGATACAATGGAAGGCAGTTAGGGAGTTATTTCTTTAACAAATCAAAAGTAGTAGCCGATGTTTATGTTAAACCGGGTATTGAGCCTTGGATCTGCTACCCCTGTACCCAATCCCTGACCAAAATTATCGGTTAGCCAGGGCTGATTCTTTCCGGAAGCGATATCAAAATAGGTATAGACGTTGCCGGTCGTCATCATAAAGCCCAAAACGTTGTGCTGAGAATCGTTAAAGGTTTCGTTGGCTTTGTCCATATAGGTATAGTTATTGTAAAAAGTGAGGTTTGAAACAGGTCCCCAGTCTACCTCCTTTGAATATGAAGCCCCGATTACATACATCGATCCTTTTGCTGCTACATCATAGGCGTTAACGCCGTAAGCTGCTATCTTTACGACATCAGCGGGAATGTCGTTATCGGTACGGGCATTATGATTAAAATAGATGTATTCGGCTTTGACGTTAATATTTTGGTAATCCCCGTCTAAATGAGCGGCCATGGCAAAGTGAGAATTGGTTTCTTCCAGCACGCTATTATAGATACCACCGTACTGTAGGGATGTCCCAATTTCAGTAGAGGCCGAAGATCCATGTTCCCAGTTATAAGCAGCCCGGACATTAAACTGATTTGTTTCCCGGTTGGACTGCCCCTGGTCGGGAGCGGAAACAATATCATAAGAGTAACGCCCCGTATTGGCGGGAGCAAAATCGGTGCCTCCATTGGGATCGGCCTGCATAAAGTAAGCCAGGGCAAAATCCCAGTTTCCCCGCGAGGTGGTAAGTTTGAAACCCATATCGTGATCGTCTTCGAGTCCCATATAATAAGGCAGTTGAAACCACCAGTTGTGGGAAGCATATTGTAGCAAGCCAAAAGGGACCTGTGTAACACCAACCTGAAGATTAGTTTGTTCATTAAAATCATATCCCAGCCATCCCTGCTTGATAAAGTGGGTGCCAAAGGTTGGATAAAAGCGATATTCGAAGTTAATGTTAATACCGGCTGATTGCCCCTCTACATTTATACGCCACATATCGAAGGTGAATTGACTATCACCTTCCTCGATTGCTCCGCCATAATTTTCGAGATAAAGGTTGTAGCGTAGTGCTCCGCCAATATTAAGGTAATTGTCCGATTCATCATCGCCCACGGTAAGAATCCCTGAATTTAGGATAGAAGGTCTGCCCGAGGGAGGATATTCATCATCAGTATAGGCCGCTGCATTTGTTGACCATCCAATAACTAATCCGGCTAATATTAGGAAAGCCGATAAATAGCGAAATAATACTTTCTGGTTCGGATAAAAAGGTCGCTTACTATTCACGAGATCAGCGATTCGGTTGGCATTGCCGTTCGTAACAATAACAAATAGTGTGATGTACCTTTAGGTACCGAAATTAGCCCAAAATCATTCACCTAAGATCAAATATTATTCAGAATGGTATTAACGTGGGCTATTTCATCCTGATTTACAGTATGCCCCATTCCTTCATAAATTTTCTTGGTAATATTGGCTTCTAATTGTTGGAAAACTTGTTCGGTCAGATCCACTCGCTCCTGGGGAATATGGGCATCACGGTCGCTGCATCCCAAAAAGACCGGTGTTTGCTGCAGGGAACCACTATAGTTTGCCGGGTCAATGGATTCCCCTATCAGTCCCCCGCTTAGTCCGATTACTCCACCATATCGCTGTGGATGCCGGGCGGCAAATTCGGTAGCCAGGCACGCTCCCTGGGAAAAGCCCAGCAAAACGGTAGTATCGGTTGAAATTCCGGCCTCATTGAGTTCATTTATTTGATCATGGATAGCCTGTAATCCGCTGGAAATACCCGGTTGATTCATTTCTCTGGGAGCCAGAAAAGAGCGGGGATACCAAGTATGTCTTTTAGCTTGTAAAGCTCGGACATGGATGTTTTCCCGTTCAAATTCCCTGGCAAGTGGAAGCATGCTTTGGGGTGTTCCGCCGCGTCCGTGGATTAAAATCATTGCAAGTTCAGCGTTCTTGGCCTCGATGCCAGCGGTTATAATATCTTGCTGTTGATGTGGGCCACTAAATGGATTGTCGGGGTCTACTCGGAATAATGACATAAGCTTGGCAAAGGTTTCTTTAAGTTTCTATAGTTGGGAGCGCGGCTTCAATTTGTTCGCGCTTGGATTCATGCCAGGGAGTAAGTTCCAGTTTCTCGGCCT
>JBEPXF010000259.1:0-4821 GCA_041642075.1 Fodinibius sp. | reverse complement strand
AGAAAAGCCGGGAAAGCCTTACGACAACCAGACCGACAATTACCAGCAGGACCACTACCAGCTGCACTATTCATATGAGTTGGGGGATAGCTGGAATGCGAATACGTCTCTCCATTATACATATGGACGCGGATACTATGAAGAGTATAAGGCTGATCAGTCGCTTTCCACATACAGCATAACTTCCATTGAGTTACCCGATACCACTATCAGCCAGAGTGATTTGATCCGGCAGCTCTGGCTCGATAACCACTTTTACGGGGTCGTATTTTCTACAGATTATGAGCATAGCGAGAAATGGTCGCTTACCTTGGGTGGTGGGTATAACGAATACGACGGCGATCATTTTGGGGAGGTCATTTGGGCACAGTTTGCCGGTGACAGCGACATGATTAATGATCGCTATTATTTTAATAATGGTTTCAAGACCGACTTCAATACCTATTTGAAAGGAAAGTTTAACCTCAGTGACCAACTGACTGCCTTTGCGGATGCGCATATCCGGCATATTACCTATGACTTCCTTGGTAAGGATCAGCAGGAATTGCCGGAAGGTGGACAAGAAGTCGTGGATGTTCAGCAGAGCGACAGGCTTACCTTTTTCAATCCCAAGGCAGGACTTACCTATCGTTTTGAGGACAATCACCGCGCATTTGTTTCTCTGAGTATAGGGAATAAGGAGCCCACCCGGAACGAATATGTGGATTCCACGCCCGAAAGCCGCCCTTCCCATGAAACGCTTTACGATTGGGAAGCCGGATACAAAGGCTCTTTTGAGCGGTTCCATATAGAGACTAATCTCTATTATATGGATTACACAAATCAGCTTATCCTAACAGGCGAACTTAACGATGTTGGAGCTGAGATCCGGCAAAATGTTCCTGACAGCTATCGTGCCGGTGTAGAGCTAATGGCGGGTATTCAACTGTTTGAGGGAATTGAATGGTCCGCCAATGCCACCTTAAGCCAAAATAAAATTCAGGATTATACCTATTACCTGGATAATTACGATACGGGCAACCAAGAAACGAGGACCTACGAGAATACCGATATCTCCTTTTCTCCCGGTTTTATCGGAAATTCAGTATTTCAATACAGCAGGGATAAATTTTCGGCCGAAATTTCAACGAAGTACCTTTCGCGTCAATATTTGGATAATACACAAAGTCGAAGTCGGTCAATTGATCCATACCTGGTTAATGATCTGAGACTGGGATATAACTGGACAGAAGCCCCACTGTTCGAAGGCATTGACGTTAATTTGATGGTTAACAATCTGTTCGATGAGCAGTATTCATCCAATGGTTACACTTATGGATATACAGCCGGAGGCGAGGAACAATTCTATAATTATTATTATCCTCAAGCGGGACGCAATTTTTTGTTTCAGCTCTCGTTTAAATTATAGTCGACAGATATATATTTAAGATTAGATTAGAAGGTTGGAAGGACAGGTCCTGTAACAATAGGATCTGTCCTTTTTTATTTTCTGATTTAAAATGTTAAAAGCGGGATTATCTCCATCAGTATTCAAAGGGGAAACGCATATAAAAATCTATTGCAGCAGTGCAGGAATAAATCTATAATAGGGACAAATAATTTTTAAGAGAAATATTTCCCTATGGCTTTCAAAAACAAGTTCCCTGCAGTTGTTCTCTTGGTCTTTGCGGTGTGGATATTCACAGGTATCTCTTGCAGCAGCACTTCAACAGAAGACCATTACCTGTTTTCCTATTTTACAGGCAACGGGGAGAACGGGTTGCATTTGGCTCATAGTACCGATGGAATGAATTGGGAGGCTATCAACGATAGTGAGCCATTATTGGAGCCGAAGGTAGGTGAGGATCAATTAATGCGCGATCCTTCGGTTGTACAGGGGCCAGACGGAACTTTTCATATGGTGTGGACGGTCAGCTGGGGCGAGAAGGGAATTGGATATGCCCATTCGGAAGATCTGATTAACTGGTCGGAGCAACAGTATATTCCTGTTATGGAGCATGAGTCGGATGCGCTGAATTCATGGGCCCCGGAGCTATTTTATGACGAAGCGCAGGAAGAGTTCTTCATTGTTTGGGCTACAACCATACCGGGACGTTTTCCTGAAACCGACGGGCAGGATGGAGACCAATATAATCACCGGTTATACTATACTAAAACCAAAGATTTTAACTCTTTTAGCGATACCGAGCTTTTCTACGATAAGGGATTTAATGTTATAGATGGCGCCATTTTTCATACCGGCGACCAATATGCTATGCTTTTGAAAGATGAAACCAATGAGCCTTTTCCACCTCAGAAAAATATCCGTCTCGCATTTGCGGATGAAGTTGAAGGTCCCTGGTCTGAGCCCACCGAACCGATTACCGGGGATTATTGGGCCGAAGGTCCTACAGTCTTGAATATTGACGGGAGCTGGCATGTGTACTTTGACAAGTATCGGCTGGGTAATTTTGGGGTATTGGTATCGGATGATCTGGAAGAATGGGAAGAGCAGTCAGATAAGCTGGAAATGCCCGAGGGTATACGTCACGGTACGGCTTTTAAAGTATCTGGTGAAGTGGCAGAAAAACTGTTGGAACTGGATTAGCAAAACACCTCCCTTGCTCCTTTTTTATCTTGCTTGTATGTTCGATTTAATTAATAATGAAGAATTAATTTACTTTTAGGATTAGCAATTGAAAATATAGTTATGGTATCCCCATTATCAACCTCGCGTTTTATTGGAACATTATTGTTTCTTTTGGCTTTTATGGGCGTCCAGAATATAGCAAAGGCCCAGTTACAGTCTCCTTCTCAATTTTTGGGTTACGAATTGGGGAATCAGTGGACTCCACATCATAAAGTAATGGATTACGTAGATCACCTGGTTGAGGAATCTCCTTTGGCCGAAGCAGAGACCTATGGCGAAAGTTATGAAGGACGTAAGCTGAAGCTGGTATATGTATCCTCAGAGGGGAATATGGATCGGCTGGAAGAAATCAGGCAAAATAACCTTCGGCGCGTGGGACTCATAAATGGTGAGCCGGATGAAAATAAGACGACGATTGTCTGGTTAAGTTATAATGTGCACGGAAATGAACCATCCAGCAGCGAAGCAGCTCTGGAAACACTGTATGAGTTATTGCGGTCCGACAACGTGGATACAAAAAAATGGCTTCAGAATACCGTCGTAATTATAGATCCGATGCTAAATCCAGATGGACGCAACCGGTATACAAGTTGGTATAAGCAGTCATCCGGTGAGACGCCAAACGCTAGTTTGGATGCTCGGGAACATCATGAGCCTTGGCCCGGTGGACGTACCAATCACTATTATTTTGATTTAAACAGGGATTGGGCCTGGCTGACGCAGAAAGAGAGCCGGCTCCGGTTAAAACAATACCAGCAGTGGATGCCTCATGTCCACGTAGATTTCCACGAACAGAGCTACGACTCACCCTATTATTTTGCACCTGCAGCCGAACCTTTCCATGCGGCCATAACGGATTGGCAGCGAGATTTTCAGCACACCATAGGTAAAAATAACGCTTCACATTTTGATAAAAATAACTGGCTCTATTTCACGGATGAAATATTTGACCTTTTTTATCCTAGCTATGGAGACACTTACCCCATTTTTAACGGTGCCATTGGCATGACCTATGAACAGGGTGGCCAAGTAGGATTAGCCATCAAAAAGGTGGAAGGGGATACCCTGACCCTTAATGATCGACTAACCCATCACAAAGTAAGTGGACTTTCTACCATAGAAGTGGCCTCGGAAAATGCTGAGGAATTAGTTGAGCAATTCTCCACTTATTATAATAATTCCAAGAATGACCCTGAAGGTGAATACAAAACGTACGTTATAAATGGAGATAATAGCAAGGATAAAATACAATCTCTTTTAACGCTACTGGATCACCATAAAATAACCTATGGCAAGGCTTCAGGCAGTCGGTCGGCTCGGGGATATAACTATCAGACCGGTGAGACGGAACAAGTGGAGATTACGGAGGAAGATTACCTGGTGAGTGCCTTTCAGCCGAAGTCGGTACTGACTCGCATCTTTTTTGAACCACGTCCCCAGCTGGCGGATTCGGTCACTTATGATATTACAGCCTGGGGACAACACTATGCCTTTGGTCTCGATGGATATGCGTTAACAGAACAACTGGATGTAGAACCTTCTCCGAAGCCAGAGAAGCAAATTAATAACATCGAAGATGGGGATGCTTATGCTTACCTGGCAGAGTGGAAAGATCTTTCAGACATCCGTTTGTTGAGTGCCTTGTTAGAAGAAAATATCCAAATACGTTATTCCGAAAAACCATTTGAGATAGATGGGGCCAGCTACGACCGCGGTACACTTATTATTACCCGTCGTGATAATAAAGATTATGCTGGTGATTTTGATCAAACCATTCAACAAATTGCCGATGAACATAAAGAGCAGCTCAAGACGGTACCCACGGGCATGGTGGAAGAAGGTCCTGATTTTGGGTCTTCCTCCGTGCGTTATTTAGATAAGCCGAAGGTGGTACTGCTAACGGGAAGAGGGACTTCGTCTAATGGAGTTGGAGAAGCGTGGCATTTCTTTGACCAACAGATAGATTACCCGATAACTATGCTCAGAACCGACTATTTTTCTGATATAGATTTGGATGCCTATGATATTTTGATTTTGCCTCCCGGTTATTACGGTGAACAGATTAATGAGGAGCGATGGAGAGAGATCAAAGAGTGGATTAGCGCTGGCGGTCGCCTTGTTGCTATGCAAAGCGCCAACAGGATGCTGGCCGGCAAAGAGGGATTTGCACTAAAACGCAAAAATAGCAATGA
>JBEPXF010000258.1:0-4826 GCA_041642075.1 Fodinibius sp. | reverse complement strand
AGTGTCCCTTTTGGCTTGATCATCCAGCAGGCAGACACGGTACAAAAGAGACGAAAAAATCAAGGACCATTTAACTCCTCGGTGCTGACTTTACCCCTGTACGTTGATCTCGACTACAGCCAGCCCCTCATCATACAGAAATGGTCCGGGTTGGCTTTGTCGCTTTCAACAGGGTTAGAAAATAGCTCGGACTTGAAAGAACAAGGATAAATTACCTCAGCGGGTCATTTATTGGGTTCTTCCAGCTTTGCTGGTCCGACCACCGGCGGATCGTCGTCCCAAAAATGGAACAAGAGCGTTTAAAGGGTAACTACCAATAATAAAGGAATTCGAACACACCCCGAGCTTCCGTAATCCCACGGAAATCCACCAACAGTACGCTATTTCTACGTCGCAGGCCCTCTCGAGAGTGGACTTTTCAGAGCCAACATTCAAACATTCAATCTTTAACCTGCAACTTTATATATTCAGCATTTAACCTATGCCCGGTAACATAAAACTTTTTGCTTAATACTTTACACTTTTAACTTTTAATAATCATCCTTTTAGTAACCCTCGCTGCCTGATGGTATATATTGATTTAATGGTTGCAACTTCTTTGCCTTTCAGTTGCCACCACGCAACAGCCGACCCAACCATGGTACGACTATGGTACGAGGAAGACCCAAGGGAAAGCCCTTGGTAAATCTTACGGGAAATAGCAGTAGAATCGTAAAAAAGTCTGTATATAGACCATCTCGGTAAGGCAGAGATATGTATCTCAGGCCGACTGAGATTATAATCTCGGAGTGTATGAGATTACCATCCCAGACACTATGAGATTCCCTTCTTAGGAAATGTGAGATTCTCTTCTCAGATACTATGAGATAATAATCTCAAAGAGAATGAGATGACAAGGTTTTTAGGTCTTCTTTAACATAGAATCCTCCGAAGTTTCAGAGGGTCACTTTTGTGGTGTTTCATAAGGACTGCTTAGATAAAGAAAAGACCAAAAATCAAAGAAAGGTCAATCCGGGGTCTGGGGAATAGCGGGAACGACTCTGGTAAAGAAGACTGCTGTGGCCCGGCTCTCCCCGTATTGGGACTTATAACAAACCAATATCTGGCTATTCCACAGCACTTTTTTCGTCCCAGTGTATCTGGTCCGACTACCGGCGGATTTGGTGACAAAAAATGGACGCCTCCTACAAGATATTTTGAAATATTTGCTGATCACCACCAGAGTTTCCTTCGGTATACATTTGTCAGCTTTATAAAGGCTTTCAAAAGGGGGGACTTAATTCCTGGCCCTATGGAATGCTTCTTTAGGGCCCCAATTTGATAGATTCTATGGTGCAGGCTTTCTCTTGTGTAATGATAACGACATCCGCTCCTGGTATCGGCAATATTAGCTCCAGGGGTCAGCAACATTAACTCCTGGTCATAGTGACTCTGACTCCCAAAGATAGTGTTACTATGTAGTAATGGTAGTACCACTGGCTCCTAATGGTAACGGCGCTATCATTATATAGCAAGGTGCGGTTGGTATCCGGATGCAACTGTTCATCAAATGATTATTGCAATATGTCACGTGATATAGGCGTCTCTCCCTTCTTTGATGTTCAGGGAAGGGAGAACAAGTGGGATGGGTCAAGAAAGGGCTTTAGCGTTGTGCCGCGGTAGGTTATCAAATCCGTAGATTGGGTAGCAAACTTATTTCGATAACCTATTATTCCGTGTATATATAGAAGCAATTTGGTCGGGAAGGCTTCCCGACCTACATATCCCATAAAAAAGTAGGGGCAGATATGTAGGACAGGCTGCTAGCCCGTCTCAACGATAAATATTTAGTTGCTTTAAAATGGGTACTGGATCTTTTCTATTTAATCTATCCTTTACCACTATGCTATATAAAACATGGTTTCGTAGTACAAACAGGTTTTTTATTACCTGCGCAGACCAGAACAGAAAAAAATATCCGAACAAAACGTTGAAAGATTCTTTTATTTGATTCATCTTCAGGCTTTCCGGTTGGAACTTTTTTGGATTACGCTATCTATGAATATCGATTTACTACATCACTGGCTGGTGAGCATGCGCGGGGGCGAGAAGGTGCTCGAGCAGTTTTCAAAGATGTTTCCATCAGCAGATATTCATACGCTGGTGGCAGCAGAGGAAAAACTCAGCAAAAAACTGCAACAGCACCTGATTACAACTACTAATTTAGGTAAACTGCCCGGCGTAGAACACTATTATAAATCGTTGCTGCCGCTCTATCCCATGGCCATACGGAATTACAGGATAGAGAGTGACTTTATATTATCTTCTGATGCAAGCCTAATCAAGGGGATAGGTCAACCGGATGATGCGCCGCATGTATGTTACTGTCACTCTCCGCCCCGCTACCTGTGGGATATGCAGGAGGAATACCTCCAGCGAATGAATCCATTTTCAGCTCAAATACTTAAAGGACTTACGCCTTACCTGCGAAAGTTTGATCTCGAAGGGGCCGAAAAAGTAGATCGCTTTCTGGCAAATTCGAAGTTTGTGCAGCAGCGTATAAAACGGATATACAACCGGGAATCTACCGTTATCCATCCGCCGGTAGACCTCTCGGCTTTTAGTCACGAAAATTCTCCGGAGGATTATTACCTGATGGTTTCGGCATTGGTACCTTATAAACGGGTAGGCTTGGCTGTAGAAGCTTTTAACGAGCTAAAGAAGCCGCTGGTGATCATTGGGGCCGGTTCCGAGAAAGAACGGCTGGAGCAGATGGCCAGAGACAACATCAGGTTTCTGGGCAACCAGCCGTTCGAGGTGCTCAAAGAACATTATGAGCACTGCCGGGCGTTTATTTTTCCGGGAGTGGAAGATTTTGGTATAACGCCCCTCGAAGCGCAGGCTTCCGGTAAGGCTGTGATAGCTTATAAAGAAGGTGGAGTCTTGGAAACCGTTAAGGAAGATGAAACGGGACTCTTTTTTGAAGAACAGACGCCCGAAGCCTTAGTGGATGCGGTAAAGCGATTTGAAGATATCGAAAAGCAGTTTGAGTCCGAGCGCTGTCGACAAAATGCCGCCCGATTTAGTCCCGAACGATTTCGGAGCGCAATAAAAGATTTTTTAATAGGCACCTATCCTTCGTATTTTTCCGACTTTCGGTGGGGACGTTAATTCTAAAGGACAGATTTACATTGTATGCCGCATGCTATAGTTACCGGGGGATCAGGATTTGTGGGAAGCCATCTGGTCACCCAGCTATTGAAATCCGATCGATATGATAAAATTATCAATGTAGATCTGAAGCCGTCGGAGATATCAGCTCACGAAACATCCGACCGATATGTTTATTTGCAGAAAGATATACGTGAGGAGCTATCCCCCGAACTTTTTAAGGAGCAGGGCTGTGGCTCCAATAGTGTTATTTTTAACCTCGCCGCTATTTGTAAAATTCCCGGCTATCCTGACGCCGATTATTTCCACACAAATATAGAGGGAGCTAAAAATGTATGTCGGCTGGCTGAAGAGCTCGGCTGCGATAAGATGGTATTTACCAGTTCTATCTCTCCATACGGGGCTTCGGAGGAGGTCAAGACGGAAACCTCGGTCCCGGAGCCCAAAGACCCCTATGGCTCGTCAAAGCTGGCGGCTGAGTATATCCACCGCGGATGGTACGAAAAAGATCCCCAGAATCACCGGCTTACCATTCTCAGGCCGGGCATTATTTTCGGTCCCCGTGAGCGGGCCAATTTCACCCGACTCTATACCTCGCTGAAGAAACATTTTTTTGCCTATCCCGGTCGGCGCGATACCCGGAAAGCCTGCATTTACGTAAAGGATGTAGCGCGCGCATGCCGTTATTTTGCTGATGGATCAGCGGGACTGGAACTATATAACTTGGTTTATGAAGAGCCTCCTACAATTGAGCAGATTTGTGAAGTAATACATGAACAGACCGATGCGGGTAAGGCTCGGCTGTTAATTCCTTCGATGTTGTTGCTGGGAGCTGCTCACGCGATCAGACTGTTGGGTAAGTTGATAGGGAAGGAGTTTGTCGGCATTCATCCCGACCGGGTTAAAAAAGTTATGATATCGACCAACGTTTCGGGTGCGAAACTGGCCGAATCCCCTTTTGATCTCAAGTATTCGCTCAGTGAAGGAGTAGCGGACTGGTATCAAGAGTGCGAAGGTACCCTGGCATAAAGAGTGGATATACTTATTTTGCGGTTAGTTTTCTAGATTATCTAGATAAAATCCTACCAACGTGTTATCACGGACATCGATCCGGGATCTCGCAAAGTTTATAATATTTATTACGAATAATTCATGGATCGGTTAAAACTAATTTTTTAAAATAATAGGTGCTCGAATTCTGAGTAATTAGACCGTATATAGATTGATAAATCCCCCTGCTCACGGAAAAACACCGTGAGTTCCCCCTTCGAAGGGGGACAGGGGGATGTGTCTATTCCTAAATATAGTTCCAATGTGTGAAATTTAACTTTTTGTTGTTTTTTAAATCGATATACGCGAAAGAATTCGAACAACGCTATGTCTCAGACCAATAGAATAGTGAAAAACCAGTATTAAGACTGGTGGTCTGCCGGAATATCACTGAGGCTAAGCTTTTCTTTTATCTTGTATCGGCCTTCCTCTTTTTTTACCGTAATAACTTCCTGTTCGGCATCGTGCTCAAGAAACAGATACCAGTTTTGATCGACTGTCTTATCCAAAAATTTCTCTTTTTCATTCAGTGTTGTTACGGGATACATGTCGTAGCCCATCACCCAGGGCAGGGGCAGGTGTACATGAGTGGGCAAGAGATCGGCCATGAAGACGATCGTCTGGTC
>JBEPXF010000257.1:0-4829 GCA_041642075.1 Fodinibius sp. | reverse complement strand
CTGGCAGACTCTTATGCCCGAGCTGGTACAGGCTATCCAGGCCGATTCAGGCAGTAATTTCATTATCCAGCTTATTTTATACATGGTGGTTGGCTTTGGCATCTTCGGTACGGTACTGATGATGACCGCCGAACGTAAGTTTGAGCTTGGTGTAATGATTGCCACCGGCACCTCCAGATTGCGAGTAGCTACTATGCTGCTCCTTGAAATGATTTTTATCACCTTCATGGGTACACTTTTGGGAATGATTGCCAGTGTTCCTTTCATGTATTATTTCAATCGGAATCCAATCTACTTTAGTGGGGATGCAGCTGCTGCTATCGAAGAATGGGGTATGGAGCCTTTTGTTCAGTTTTCAACCGATCCGTCTATCTTTTTCACACAGGGAATTATTGTGCTAATCATTACACTGTTGATCTGCATCTATCCCCTCTGGTATGCGTTCAAACTTCAACCCGTAAGTGCGATGAGACATTAGTAATTAAAAATTAACAATTAATGAAGTCAAACCTACCCCGTCCCTCTATAATGCTTTTGGGAGGGGTTGGGGTGGGTAAACAATCAAAGATGACAAACTAACAATCCATTCATGTGGTCGATTATTAAACTAAGCTGGAAAAACATCTGGAGGAATCCTATGCGCAGCGGGGTGGTCATTACTGCGGTGATACTGGGAACGTGGGCCGGAATTTTTATGTCCGCTTTCATGAACGGGTTGAGTCAGCAGTATATCCGCGACCACCTCCAAAACTACACCAGCCATATTCAAATTCATGATGTCCGCTACGTTGAAGATAAACTGCCGGAATTCTATATCCAGGATGCAGATTTCCTTGTTAATCAGCTTAAGATGCAACCTTTTGTGGAAGAAATCGCGCTACGAAGTGTGGTAAACGGTCTAGCCTCCAGCGCTACCAATAACTTCGGCGTAACCATTCAGGGCATTCATCCCGAACAGGAGCAGCAGGTTTCTTCTCTTCATGAATATATGCAGGACGGTGAATATCTTGATCCTTCCATTCCCAATCCCGTGGTGATCGGAGCTCCGCTTGCTAAGCGACTCTCCATAGAAACGGGGTCGCGCATGGTCCTTAATTTCCAGGATGTGGATGGTAATATTACGGCGGGGGCATTCCGGGTTTCGGGCATCCTTAAATCTGCCAACTCCGGCTTTGATGAGTCAAACGTTTTTGTCTTGGCAGAGGACCTCAACGACATCCTGGGACGAGAAAATACCACCCACGAAATAGTAATGCTCGTAAATGATTTCAAACAGGCCGGATCATATACCTCCCAACTGGAAGACACGCTTCAAAGCGAAGAACTTGCTATCCAAAGCTGGGGAGATGTAGCTCCCACTCTGCGGTATATGGATGCAAATATGGATTTTACTCTTTATATCATCATGACCATCATCATTATTGCACTCATGTTTGGTATCATCAATACCATGCTGATGGCTGTAATGGAGCGCACCCAGGAGATAGGTATGCTAATGGCGATCGGTATCAATAAAAAACGTACTTTCGCTATGATTTTCTGGGAAACCCTCTTTTTAACTATGGTCGGGGTACCTCTGGGAATGGGATTAAGTCATCTATCTATAACTATCTCCAGTAGTATCGGTATTGATTTAACTATGTTTGCAGAAGGAATGTCGGAATATGGCCTAAGCTCCGTCATCTATCCCGAGCTGGAAGCTCTCTACTACCTGAATATTGCGCTTTTGATGGTTGGGGCTACCCTGCTCTCCTCCCTCTATCCGGCCTGGAAAGCACTCCAGTTAAATCCTGTGCAGGCAATTCGAAAAATATAAGATTAATATTATGGCTATCATTGAAACGCACGACGTAACAAAAATTTATAATCAGGAACAGGTACCTGTGCACGCCCTTAACGGGGTTACCCTCAATATCGAAGAAGGTGAATTTACCTCTATTGTGGGTCCCTCCGGCTCCGGGAAAACCACGCTGCTCAATATGATTGGAGGACTTGATGAACCGACTTCGGGGAAAGTGGTAGTCAATGGTATTGATCTCTTCGCCATGAAAGAAAATGACCTGATAAACTTTCGACTGCAACATATCGGCTTTGTTTTCCAGGCATACAACCTGATTCCCGTACTCACTGCCAAAGAAAATGTCTCCTTCATCCTACAGATGCAAGGTAAAAAGGCTTCCGAGTACGAGGCGCGAAGCATGGGATTGCTCAAAGCAGTGGGACTTGAAGACAAGGTCGATAAACGTCCCTCAGAGCTTTCCGGCGGACAGCAACAGCGGGTTGCCGTGGCCCGTGCCCTGGCCTCCAAGCCGGATTTTGTACTGGCTGATGAACCAACCGCCAATCTTGATTCAGTTTCCAGCGGTAACCTACTGGATATGATGCTTCACCTGAACGAGGATGAAAATATCACTTTCATTTTTTCTACCCACGATCAGCGGGTAGTTGATCGGGCGCGGCGGGTAATTACGCTGGTAGACGGTAAAGTGGATAAGGATGAAAAGCGCTAAATTAAATAAGTAGAATTAACAATCATTATGAAACTACTTACGGACATAAAATATATTATTCCGAATAAATTAATCCGTGGTTCTACGTCTCGTATCCAATATTCAATATTTGCAATCACCCTTCTGTTACTCCTTATCTCATCCTCTGCCCCGGCCCAGAATGGAATTGACACTGATTTTGGGGGATACCTCAAAGAACTTGGTCAGATAAGTGTTAGTAATGACCTCGGGAACCTCCGCTACGACAATATCCTGCACCACCGTATCGAAAGCGAGTTCGACTTTGGGAAAGGATTCGAAGCCCGGGCAGATATGCGCACCCGGCTACTCAATGGATGGACGGTGCGTAATTCCCCAAACTACGCCGAATTCCTGGATGAAGATCCCGGCTACTTTGATCTGAGCCATACCTGGATTAACACTGATCAAACTATTCTGCATTCGGCCATCGACCGGCTCCACCTCTCCTATGTCAATGGTCCATGGGAAATACACGCCGGACGCCAACGCATTAATTGGGGGAAAACCATGGTATGGAATCCCAATGATCTGTTTAATGCCTACGCTTACCTTGATTTTGATTACGAAGAACGGCCTGGCACCGATGCACTTTCTCTGCAATATAACTGGAGTTATGCTTCCAGCGTTGATCTTGGATACCGTATTGGTGCCTCCATCGATGAATCCGTAATCGCCATGATGTACAGGGGCAGTCTCAATAACTATGATATACAGCTTGTTGGCGGCAGCTATTACAAGCATCTCGCACTCGGAGCCGGATGGACGGGCTATGTAAAATCTGCGGGTTTCAAGGGAGAAGTTTCCTATTTCCATCCACGCCAGTCGTTTTGGGATGAAACAGGACACATCACTGCAACAATGGGCGGTGACTATATGTTTTCGAATTCGGTGTATCTTACCGGAGAACTGCTCTACAACGGGGGATGGGAACGCACGGCCAATCCCATAGCGGAACTTACTCAGCCTCCTACTGCTGATGATCTTTTTATGGCCAAGACAGGATACTTTGTAGATGCCTCCTATCCGCTTACTCCTTTGACAAATATAAGCGGTGGAATCATGGGTAGTTTTTCAAGATCCCTGGCAATATTTATCCCAAAAGTGACCCATTCACTCAGTAATGATCTGGATTTGATGGTCCTGGCACAAGTACTTAAAGGTACGGCTTTAGAGGACTTCACAGAAACCCCCAACCTGCTTTATTTTCGATTGAAGTGGTCGTATTAAAAGACTAAATATTACCTGTTTACAACCATCAATTATTCATATAAGTATTATACTTAATTTTTTACCAACATGATCGTTTTATGATCCTTTATCGTCACCATCTCATAAAATTTATTTTATTAATTCTAGCAAGCTGTTTACTGTCTGGAGTCGTATCTACCGTTCAAGGACAAGATGCCAACAATCCAGATAAACGCTCTCCTAAAATTGGCCTGGCGCTGAGTGGCGGCGGTGCCAAAGGTTTTGCACATATTGGTGTGTTAAAGGTAATGGAGGAAGCCGGGATTCAGCCTGATATTGTCACCGGCACCAGCATGGGCAGTGTCATAGGAGGGCTTTATGCTATAGGCTATACCCCTGCGATGCTCGAGGAAATTGCTCTTTCAAATAATTGGGAAGATTTCTTCAGTAACAGGGCTCCCCGTCAGTATCAATCCATTTATCAGAAAACAAATCAATCTCAAAATCTTCTTACCTTTCCTTTTAAAGAAGGCTCGGTCAGGTTACCCCGTGGACTTATAAAAGGCCAGAAAATTGCGATGATGCTCTACCGGCTCACCGAACCCTATCACGGAGTGACCAATTTTAGAAATTTACCTATTCCTTTTGCTGCTATTGCTACCAATCTTGCTACCGGAGAAGCAATAAGAATGGATAGCGGCTATCTTCCCGATGCTATTCGGGCCAGCATAGCCATCCCGAGTATCTTTGAACCTGTAGTGATCGATTCCGTTAGCTATATTGATGGAGGCGTTGCCCGTAATATTCCTGCCTCCGATGCTCGTGAACTTGGTGCGGATATCGTCATTTCTTCTGATGTCAACAGCTCCCTCGCCCCGGTAGACAGCCTTCAGTCATTTTTAAATATTCTTTGGCAAGCGGTAGGATTTACCATGCAGGCCTCTAATAAGCAACAGCTGTCACATACAGATATCCATATCCAGACCGATATAGATAGCTATACTACCTTCGATTTCGACCAGACTGCCCACTTGATCCAAAGAGGCGAGCAAGCAGCCCGCAAAATGCTTCCCCAGTTAATGGCGCTGGCAGACTCTATCGATAACTCCA
>JBEPXF010000256.1:0-4848 GCA_041642075.1 Fodinibius sp. | reverse complement strand
GGTGCAAAAGGGATGCGGGATATTATTTCGCACCATTATTTTGATGTTGATGCGGAAGAAATTTTCTGGGTCTGTGAGAACAAGATGAAACCACTCGCCGTTACTGTAGCAAAAATAATTAACGATGTTAGATTAGCGGAGTGAGTCTTAAAGAGATCTTATCCGGTAAAAATACCTCCAATCCAAGAAACAAACAGATAGCATCAATATTTTAAGAGCCTGGTATTATAGAGAAATACGGCTTGATGGGACTCGTAGGTTGGGCAAAGGCGGTTTTTTGCCGTGCCCAACACGAAGAAACAAGAAATATGCGTTACCGTCGCGATTACAAAGGCACCCATTATTTCTTTACCGTGGTAACGGAACAGCGGCAGAAGCTGCTGACGCTTCCTGCCAATATTACCAGGTTACGAGAGGCTTTTCGCAGAGAAATATTTGCCTACCCCTTTTATCTGGATGCCGTTGTGATATTGCCTGATCACCTGCATTGTTTGTGGTGGCTACCTGAAGAAAACACTGATTATTCAGGTCGATGGGCACGTATTAAGCGATATTTCAGTATTGGTTGTGTTGGAAGTTCACTTGAATTAAGCGATTCAAGAAAGAAAAAAAGGGAATTGCAAATATGGCAAAGACGATTCTGGGAGCATCGAATCCGTAACGAAGAAGATTGGCGCAACCATATGAATTACATACATTACAACCCGATAAAACATGGATACGTTAGCGATGCATGGGAATGGCCATATAGTTCATTGAGGAGATGTGCGGATAGAGGATTATATCCGGAAAATTGGTGTATGACCGAATCTGATATGAATAAATACAAGATCGGAGAAAAATGAAATCGTATACCGTTAGGGTTGGGCATGGAATTGTTGGGCACGCTGCGCTTTGCCCAACCTACGTGGGTTACGAATAAATACGAGATTGGCGAAATATGAATCCGTAGGTTGGGCAAAGGCGGTTTTTTGCCGTGCCCAACACATCACTCATCCTTCCTCACACACTCGTGTCCCAACCGGGTTCCCGGTTTGCGGAATATACCCATGCCACACCCGTGGCCAACCAGTAGGCTGGCCTTGACAAAGGAAGCCCAACGTTTTTGCCTGACACAATCCACTGATCAAGGAAAAGGCAAATATTCATATGAAAAAAAAGAACTTAAAGTAAATTAAACGTACAGGGTGTAAAAAGTTGAAGATCGACTTTATCGCAGGGTCATATAATGATAAACATGGATAACAGAATAAAGGCTCGCTATCCTACCCACAAAGAACAACTTTTGAATAGTCTCACTGAGAAACGTTGTTCAGATATTATAAAAAACGCACAGGAGCTAAAGGAATGGATAAGCCGGAAGTTATAGCCAAGCTCCTTAAATACAAGCAATTGCTATCGCAGCAGCTCAACTTTGAAGAAATGATCCTCTATGGGTCCTATGCCAGGGGTACTTCAACCGAAGAGAGCGATGTAGACGTTGCTATAATCGTTAATGATTTGAAGGGAGATTATTTTTCTACAAGACCGCTGCTTTGGAAAATCAGAAGAGAAGTTGATGATCGCATTGAACCTGTTCTTATCGACAAAGCTCACGATGAAAGCGGCTTTTTTGAGACGATAAAAAAAACAGGTATAAGAATTTGATGACCCAGCTCCGAAACCTATTGACCAAACCCCGCCCATCTATTGCTCTCTACCGAAGAGTTCACCCGCCCAAAATCCCAACTAACACGCCTACCAATCCACCTGCAGCCCACCAGTAGGTTGGCGCTGACGAAGGAAGCCCAACGCTGTGCTCACAGCCATCTAATATGGTTCGCTTCGAATGCGAGGTATACGTACCGTGTCGACAATATAGCTGAATCGGTTAACTTGGCAACTTCTAAGCCTGACCCCACATTTTCACTTCAGTATTGACAATATGGCTCAATCCAGACATAGCAATTGAAGTAAGGTCTTCATATATATGGAAACAAAAGGCAGTCTAATGGTTTGGGTGATTATTTTTTGCGGGAACTTGAGTCAGCTTATCAAGCTATAGAAGAATTACTCGGGAAATGGCCTTTATTTCAAAGTGGATTTCGTAGATATGTGCTTTCTACATTTCCTTTCTCTGTGATTTATCAAGTACATGACAATGCGGTTTATGTTGTTGCAGTCATGCATAGCAGTAGAAAGCCTTGATATTGGGAGTAAAATTGCCAATGAACACCTCAGCGTTGGGCTTCCTTCGTTGTAAGCCCAACCTACGTCCGATTTGAATATAAATACGAGGTCGGCGGATGATGGACCTCGTAGGTTGGGCAAAGGCGCTTTTTGCCGTGCCCAACATTACCGTTGGGGTTGGAGATGGGATCGTTGGGCACGCTGCGCTTTGCCCAACCTACATCCGATATGAATATAAATCTGAGGTCGGCGGATGATGGAACTCGTAGGTTGGGCAAAGGCGGCTTCATGCCGTGCCCAACACATCATCCGCGAAAGAAATTGCCTCAAAATTATTCAAATCGACCCCTTGCCGAGTCCGCCAAAGGTCGTAATTTTCTCCCGCGTTCCAGCTATACCAACCCGGGGTTGGCCTGCCCGATGGATAGAAGCTACCCGCACAAATTCCGCTTACGTCATTGCGATACTGGAACCACGGATTACACGGAACACACAGAAGAAAATGAAAAAAGATTCAGTGTATTCGGTGTATTCCGTGGTTTATGCTGTTGCTGACAGATTCAGTGTATTCAGTATTCAGTAGTTTGTCTTCACCTACCACAAACGTACAGCCTTCGTCATACCAAAACTGGAACCACGGAATACATGGAACATACAGAAGATTCTTTCAGCCGCTTTCACCCTTCGATTTCACGGTCTCCGCTTCCCTCCGGCTCTCCTCCATCAGGGTGGGTTTGGGACTTGCCTAACATCCACCGAGCTGGTATGTTAAGCGCACCCCTAAGACGGCAAGGAGAGAGCTGCGAAAAAATAAACAGGAGAAAATGGGAATAGGATGTTATCATTTGAATGGGACATAAAAAAAGCTGAGAGTAATGAACGTAAACATGCCATTACCTTTGATGAGGCCTCCACGGTTTTTGCAGACCCTCTTTCGCTGACAATTCATGACCCGCTTCATTCCGAAGATGAAGAACGATTCGTAATTATAGGAGGTTCGCATAAAAATCGTATGCTGACGGTTGTGCATACCGAACGGGATGATAATATAAGGATAATAAGCGCCAGAAAGGCAACGAAAAATGAGAGGTCATACTATGAAAGCAATGCAAAATGATCCTGAGATGTTAGAGGAATATGATTTCAGCAAAGGTGTAAGGGGAAAATACGCAAAAAGATACGCCAAAGGTACAAATGTTGTTGTTATCGACCCGGATGTAGCCAAATATTTCCCGGACCACGACTCAGTTAACGAAGCATTAAGATCACTCCTTCCTATAGTGAAAAGACACGCCAAGAAAAACGCCGAACCAAACGCCTGATTGGGACGCTCCTGTCGTCTCGCCCCTCAGCTTCCCGGACCGGGCAATACACTTGTTGCCCGAAGAAAGGGGGTGGTTTCAGGGGCAACGCCTGTCAGGCGGAGCAATATTCAAGTAATAATGCCGTCCTCCGGAAATGTCGCCCCCAGAACACCGACCATTGTCATCAATCATTTTCCAGAATACTGGGTTCATATCCAGAAAGGAACTGTTGCCTCCTGCTATGCGACTTCCGGAAGGAGCAAATCCATTGAGTCTGACCAGCATTTTCTTCTCCCTATCCTTCCTTAAGTCGCTTAACTCCCATGTTCCGAAAAAATATGCCATCCAATACAACAACATCCTTAAATTCTGCCTCTCTGCCGAAAAAATCGCAGAAGTAACTCCTTAATAATTAAGCCCTAATCATCTAAAAAAAAGCATAATTTTCTATTTACTCCATAACAAGGATAGTGTTAAATGCCCCAGACTCAGGGGATTGGTTAGTGAATAAGATGTTTACGCAGTATCAGTAATGTTACTTGATATTTCTGCAGAACTTAATAAAGGGTATTTCATTTCGTGAACATCAATCTTCCTTCTTTATTCTTACCAATTATAAGCATCTCAGGCCTGGGCTATGTAAGTAATTGTCGCCTAACATTCGATGTTAAAATTGCATAGATGATACGGCGTATCTTGCAATTCCAGTTGGATCGACTGCTTGATAAAAATCCGGCAGTTGTACTTGTGGGTCCACTCCAGGTGGGTAAAACCATTCTCGCATTTGAATTAGTGCATGAGCGAAATACGGTGTATCTGGACTTGGAGCGTCCACGCGACCTCTTCATTGGCGTATGCAGTGCTGATGCTTGTATTTCATTTTACTCCTTTGGATAATAAATATACAATCTGGAAGGAGATAGTGGTTACTGTGTCAATACCGTTATTTTAAAACTTCTAACCACTAGCCACTAAACCACTAACCACCACTAACCACTGCAGTAAAAAATGAACAGAGCTGAACTATTGAACAAACTGGAAGAGTTTAAAAAAATCAATGGCCAAAAGTATGGCATCTTGTCAATCGGCGTTTTTGGGTCATTTGCCAGGGATCAGGCTTCAGCATTAAGCGATGCTGACATTGTCGTAAAAACAAATACACCGGATCCTTACAATCTCGTCCATATAAAAGAAAACCTTGAGGAACAACTGAGAATTCCTGTCGATATCGTGCGATTCCGTGAGACAATGAATCCTTTTTTGAAAAAGAGAATTGAAAAAGAGGCTGTCTATGTACGATAGGGATATGCTTCTAGAGGTATTAGAGCAGACGTATAGCGCAATAGAACTGGTCAATAAAAGATTTGAAGCTGTT
>JBEPXF010000255.1:0-4884 GCA_041642075.1 Fodinibius sp. | reverse complement strand
TTCAGCCGGCTTATCGGGAGAGTGATCCTTGAGCAGCGCTATAATTTCCTCGCGCAGTATTCTTTGAAGTTCACTGCTGTTGAGATATTTATCCCGCGCCACGCGTGCTTCTATGCGGTCGATAATTTCAAGTGTTGTTTTAACGCCTACATCCGAGGTAATAAGAATTTCCTCCAGCTCGTCGAGTACGGCGGCATCTACGGTATCTTTACCGGCAACAGCCTTGCCTATCTTTTTCATGATGCCGGAACGGCTTTTCTCAACGCCCTTTTCGACCTTTTCTTTCTTTTTGAGACCTATCTTTTCTAAAAAACCCATACGATTTCTCTGATTATAAAGCTATACATACACTGCTTGTGTATGCTATTATTGCTGAAAACTTACGATTAACATTCAATTAAACTCTACTCCCTTACGTATTTCATTGAATCGGTAAAGATAATCAATGAAGGAGAAAAACATAAGAGCCAGTGATGCCCCCATCAGCATTTGCTGAGCGGCTGTGGCCTCCGGATAAAAAAAGGCGGCAAGCCAATAGAGTCCCAGCACATTCACGCTTATTTTCCCGGACATACCCGCCATCGCAACTTTCCCCCGCAGGTGGCGAATATATAATGATCCGGCCATTATGATGATATCACGCAATATCTCAATGATAAAAAACCACAGCGGGATAATATTAATATAGGCCGCATAAAAAAACAGGATTACGGCACAGAATTTATCTGCAACCGGATCCAGGATCTTGCCCCATTCAGTGACTTTACCCGTAATGCGTGCGACATAACCATCAAGGTAGTCCGAGAAGATACCATACAGGACGAGTACGGTAATTAACCATGTAATTTGTTGACCATTCGTATAGTGCAGGTACACAATGGGCAGAGCAACCAGTATGCGTGAAAATGAGATAGCATTTGACCAGGTTAACAGGTCTTCTTTTACCTCTATTTTTTTTTGATCTATGTTATATGTTTCGCCCAAGAGAGTGCAATTTCTTTGTTATTATTGACGAAGTACTATATATAATAGTTTAGTGCCTAAGATACATAAAAATATGACTATGAACGATTCCCAAAAACTCGTAGAACACACTTTATCTTCACAAGAAGTTTTTAATGGCCGTTTGCTGCATGTTTTCTTTGATAAGGCCCGGTTGCCGGATCAATCTAATTCCACCCGTGAATGGATTGATCATCCCGGCGCATCAGCTATTATTCCAATATTCAGAAACGGGGATGTGATGATGGTCCGGCAATTTCGATATCCGATAAAAAATATTTTTTATGAAGTGCCCGCCGGAAAGCTTGATCCCGGTGATAGTGCGGAAGAGGCCGCTAAAAGGGAGGTGCATGAAGAAGCGGGACTGATCTGCAATTCCTATGCATATATCGGCCATTTTTACCCGGTGATAGGCTATTCCAATGAAGTTATTCACCTCTACGCAGCCTGGGATATTGAAATAGCCAAGCAGCAGGTGGACGATGACGAGTTTTTAATAAAGGAGCGCATGCCTTTTCAGAAAGCTCTTCAAATGGTGCATAATGGAGAAATTACAGATGGGAAAACTATCATTGCACTGCTGCGAACCTGGCACTGGTGGCAGAAGAATGGCACCTTTGAAATATAGAAACCTCTGAAGGTATGTTACGAATGTTAGCTATCGCCCAAAGACATGAGCTTCAAGTGAAAGGGCTTAGTTTTTCTTACAAATATTAATTTACTTAATAATTCCCTCGTCCACGGCTAACTCATAGAGTGACTTCTCCAGATCAGTATCATTAATAGCTTCACGGCTGATCAACTCTTCAATCTCATCCCCGCGCAACAGTAAAATGCAGCCCATTTCATTGAGTGCTTCATCGAACTTCCGGGGATCTGCGTTAGAAAGTCTTTCCAGGTCGATACCATCGGGACTTTTCTTTGTATTTACAAGACAATAGAAGGTGTCTTCCTCATCGTTTTCGTCACCAAATCCAAAAATTTCGAGCTTTGTGTCGTCTTGCTGAAGCATAATCGAATAAAATTGGTTGTAGTTTGTGCTGTAATGTTTTTTACAGCAAATCTATCGATGCCGTTCCAGAAAATCCCGGGCTTTCACCAGTTCTACAATTTCGTCAGTTTCATTGTCAACCACGGCAACCTGGAAAAGGCTGATAATCGCTTGGTTTTCGATACAGCTGACTGTTTCCTCAATGGTATCGCACTCTTCCTGTTCGCTTACCAAATCATTAACTCCTTTAACAACATACCGATAATTTTTGGATTTGCTATTTTCTTTTTGTCCGGATGAAGTTGTGGATTCTCCGAAATATTCGCGCAAAGCTTCTTCGGTGACATACCACTTAACACCCAGCTTGCGGCCACGGATCTTTTCTTCCCGCAAATAGGTGCGTATGGTCATTTTGCTAAGCCCCAATTGTTCATGGAGGTCATCCACCGAGTAAAGAGTCAGGTTTCCAAGTTGTCTAGGCATTATGCACAAAATTGGATTTTTATTACAGTAATAATGGTTTTATTCTGATCGTTTTAAATTAATAATAATTAACTATTAACTAAAGTTTAATTTCTATTAATTATATATTACTTAGGTATTAGGCATCAATTATAATAATTACTTGTTCTGTATAGGGTAATCCTCGTATATTATGAGCAGTTGATTGAAACAAAGCCTTGCAACCGCAGGGCTTTTGTTGTTTTACCCCTTTCTTTTGATGCACTTTCCTTTCTGCTAGGCAGCCTATTAAAAACCCATTCCTTTCTCTTTCCATCCAAATAATTTAGTGTTGATATGGGGAGAACTTTTGCTATTGTGTTATTACCTTATGGTTCAAAAACTATTAGTAATTAGTAAACGGAAATTATCCGTGCCGTGTATGAAGCCTAAAAAAACAGTACGTGATTTACTGCTTGAACAGCTGGATGGGAGCAATGCCCATGTTGATTTCAACCAGGCAGTACAGGGACTCACTTATAAGCAGGCGGGAATTAAGGTAGAAGGAGTTCCTCATACTATTTGGGAACTTATTGAACATATCCGAATTGCTCAGGATGATATTCTGGAGTTTTGCAAGAATGCTGATTATAAGGAAATTGATTGGCCGGACGACTATTGGCCCGAATCGTCGAGTCCCGAAAACGAAGCGGAAATGGGAAAGGCAATTCAAGCAGTACGCAATGGTATTGAGGAGATGCGTAGACTGATTGAAGATCCGGATAATGACTTACGCCAACCCTTCCCTCACGGGGACGGACAAACCCTATTTCGGGAAGCAATGCTTATTGTAGACCATGGTGCCTACCACATCGGACAAATAGTGCAAATTCGTCGCATGCTTGGCAGCTGGTGAATTAAATAGGCAAAGAATCTTACTTTAAGAAAGCTTTTATACAGCAGATGAATACACATAGAGTATGAAAGATTTATTACGATTTTTGCGAAATGTCCGCATAGGATATTTATTTTTTACAGCGCTCATTATTTTGGGAATTGTATTTGGAGTGTTTGAGATTATTGATCAAACATTGCTGTCTGATACTCCTCAAGATACCATGCGCTGGCTTTATTTTAGCAGGGGTGTTGTCGTTTCATTGGTGCTAATGGTTTGGGCAGCCTGGACGGTTTATAACTATCGTGAGTACTACGAAGATGAGCTAGAGGCTACTAAACTTCGTTACAGTGATATTATTGAACACTCCGCCGAGGCTATTATTTCTCTGGATAATAACGGTGTGATCGGTTCCTGGAATCGCGGTGCTGAGAAAATGCTGGGGTGGAACCGGGATGAAATGATCGGTAGCCCGATCGAAAAGATAGTACCGCCAGAATTGATTGAACAAAATGAGCTTGAAGAAGTAAGCTCGATCATGGAATCGCAGGGTTATGTACAGAATTATGAGACGGAAAGGTTAACTAAAAGTGGGGAAAAGAAGCTGGTTAATCTGACGGAATCATTTGTCCGTGATAAGAATAATGAGATTGTAGGACATTCACAGATTTTGCGTGATTTAACAGATCTAAAGATGCGCCAGGAACAAATCCAACAGTCTGAGCGACTGGCAACGGTAGGACATATGGCTGCAGGAGTTGCCCACGAAGTCGGAAATCCCCTTACCGCTATTTCATCACTCATACAGGTATGTCAGCGAAAAACCGATGATGAATTTATACAAAATCAGCTTAAAAAAGTTCGGGACCATATCCAGCGTATTAATAAAATAGTGCGTGAGCTGGTAGATTTTTCCCGTCCGTCCAATAAAAAGACTGAGCATGTACAGGTAAACGATATTATTCAATCGGCGGTGGGCCTCTTAAAACACGATGCCCGTTGCCGGGATGTTTCCTTTGAGCTTAACCTTTCGGGTAGCCTGCCCGCTATTTCCTGTGTGCCCGATCAGATCCACCAGGTTTTAGTTAACCTGTTACTTAACGCGGTGGACGCAATGAAAGGGGTTGATGATCCAAAGGTAATGATATCCACCGAAAGCCAGAATGATTATATTAAGATAACCGTTTCCGATGTAGGAAAAGGGATCAAAGAAGAGTATCGAGCCAGGATTTTTGAGCCCTTTTTTACGACGAAAGAAGTGGGAAGCGGAACAGGTTTGGGATTATCAGTAAGTCATGGGATAATTAATCAGATGGACGGCTCAATTTGGGTGGATTCCGAGGAAGACAAAGGAACGACATTCACGATAAAACTACCGATTTCAAAACGATAAATTATGACAGGATCAATATTAGTGGCCGATGACGAGTCGGGTATACGTGAATCACTTACCATTGTATTAGAAGATGAGGGATATAATTGTACGGCCGTCAAAGACGGCAAGGAGGCAATCGAAGCCATTGAGAAGCACAGCTTTGATATTATCATTACTGAT
>JBEPXF010000254.1:0-4981 GCA_041642075.1 Fodinibius sp. | reverse complement strand
CTTCGGGGGTTGTTAAGACTTCAACCGGAGGTAACTCCTGAATTTTTCGAATGGGTGGCCCCTCAGGTGCTACGAGTTGCTCTTTACCTTCAGAATCGGAAACAACACGAACCCCCATCCAATCACTGTCATCATAACCGGGGCTTGTCCATCCCTCCTTTTCAAGGCGAGCATCATAAGACTCTCCATTATAAATATCCGACTTTAATATGGGACCCTTAGTAGCTTTCCAGGAATCATCAGTACCAAAAGTTTCTGTGGTACCATCTTCATAGGAAATCTTTACCTGAGCCAATAATGCAAGGGTTTCACCATAATAGTTCCGCTGATTGTTAAATCCGATATAGTCTCGATACCATCCATCCCCCAGCATGACTCCAATGACATTATCGTCAGCCTGCAATAGTTCAGTAACATCATATGTTTGATATTGCAGCCGTTTATTATAGCTTGTCCATCCCGGCGTAAAAACCTGATCACCCACTTTTTCGCCATTTATTTCCATTTCATACAATCCATGGGCCGTCACATATGCACGGGCTCTTTTAATTTCTTTGGGAGCTGAAAACTCTGCCCGCAACATTGGCGCAGGCTGTGGTTCAGAGGAATCCTGATTTAACCCTGGCTCTATCCAGTCAGCCTGCCAATTATTGGTATTTAGCAATCCCATCTCCCAAAAGGAGGTATCACTCCATTCCTATACTTCGTTATTTTGATTCCATACCCGAACCCTCCAGTAATATCGCTGGCCGGATTCAAAATCTGGTCCGTCATATACATTATGAATAGATGACTCAGATTCAATCCTGCCAGTATCCCAGATAATATTTTCACTGGAAAAGTCATCTTCTCCTTTTGCTACTTGGATTTGATATGAAGCTTGTGAGGTGTTGCGTTCATCACTTTTAAGCTTCCAGGCTAACCGTGGACTGAGTTGGTCTATTCCAATGAGATCTTCAAAATATTCTGCTTGTAAATTTGTGACCTTTAATTCACCATCAAAATTAGCAGCATAGATAGGTGACGAAATTCCAACTATAATTATGAGAATTAATGTTAAATATTTTTTCATACACCAACCGTTTATGAATTATGTTTAAAAATTCAGATGAGGTAAGTATCCCTATCAGGTTCTAATTTGTATAATTTATACCGTTAATAAAATTTATATGGTTCATCTTTTCCATATTTAAATTATTCTTTTCTCAAATCCCACCAATTTTACAATAACAATAAATAAAAAATGCCAGGGCTGCCCTCAGACACACAACAAGAGCAACACCTGGCATATAACCTATAACCAAGGGGATAGGGTTATAGTATCTTCATTCACAATTATCATCTTAACTCAATCCAACTGCATCCTGCATAATTTTATAGCCTCTAAAGAGGAGGCCAGACAGCAATTCTACTGGTCAAAACATGAATAAATCTTATTCCCCTTTCCACACAGAATCCATAAATATATGGATTTACCTTAGCTGTACTTGTTCCTGCATCTTATTAATGGCAGTTGACACATGGTTATATACACTCTGCCTGTTGATATTCATCACCTGTGAGATTTCCTTATTGGACAAACCATCAAAATATTTGAGAGAGATGGCCTCCTTCTGGCGCTGACTAAGCGATCTCATTGCATTTTCCAATTGTTTCTTTCGCTCCTGGTCAGTTTCAAGGTGAATCATCATTTTTTCTATGTTTCCGGCCTCTTGCAGCTGGTAGTCCTTATAATCATGATTTCTTTGGGTCCGGTTCCTTTGTTTTTGAAGGCGGCGAAAAAGGATTCTCCGTAAAGATGCAAAAAGGTAAGAACGGACTGATTTGGCCTCATTTATATCTGTTCTTTTCTTCCATAGAATTAGGAAAAGTTCCTGTATGGCGTCTTCAACAAAACCTGATCTTGGAATTATTTTATAACCATAATTGAAAAGCCAAGAGTAAGAAACGCAATATAGCTGGGATAATGCTTCGGTACTGCCCTCTCGGATACCATACCAGAGGTCTTCTAAATTGCTTCTGTTTTGGCTATTACTATTCAGTAATCTTGTAACTTCTCCAATCATATCAAATCCCTATTTTCAGTAGATAAATCAAATTATAATGAACAATCTATCCCTAGTATTTTACTTGAGTTAAAATTTTCAAAAGCACTTATTGAACATTTGTTCAATACTGAATATATGTTCCTTTGTTAATTTACAATTTTATTTTTTAATGTCAACTAAACTTTTTTTAACTATTATTTCTTGTTTTGAAATTTTTTTGTCCTTGAACATTTAAGCGTTACAAACTATCCTCCTTTATGTTGGATCAGTAGCTAAAAGCACGAAATAAAAAATCATTAGGCTTTGAATTTCTGTTTTGCTAGGCTTTACTTATTTTGCAAACAGTGGCAGCAGGTGCTAAGAGACATTTAAATTATGTTATATCACGTTAGGCTAAATTTTATATATGCTAAGAGCTAATAAATCCATTGAGAATCGTCTTCTGAGTAAGGTGAGTTCAATGTACTATGAGCAAAAATATAACCAGCAGGAAATTGCTAACCGCTTACACCTGTCACGGCCAAAAGTTTCTCGCCTGTTAAAACAAGCAAGAGAGATGGGAATCGTACAAATATCCGTACTCTCACCTAACAATAGCTTTGTTGAGTTGGAAAACGCTTTGGAGGATACCTATCATCTAAAAGAAGCGTTAATTGTTGATTCCGAAGAGGAAATTTCCGACCAAATAATCAAAAAACAGATTGGATCTGCTGCCGCAGATTATTTACATCGAACCATTTCGGAAGGAGAAACTATTGGTGTAACCTGGGGAACGACACTCCAGGCCATGGTTGATGCCATGCCTTCAAAACAAGTGGATAATACGCACGTCGTACAAGCTCTTGGGGGCGTGGGCCCACCGGAAGCAAAAGCACATGCAACCGATATATCAAGGCGGCTTTCTCAGCTCTTAAAGAGCAAGCTTACCCTCCTCCCTGCACCGGGCATTGTAGACAGTAAAGAAGCGAAGCAAGTACTCCTTGCCGACCGAAAAGTCAAAGGGGCGCTTGACCTATTTTCGACCATTGATACCCTTTACGTTGGTATTGGAGCACTCAAAACGAACCCGGTACTTGACCGGGGCCACAAAGAGTTGCCACCGGAACTGTACGAAACAATTACTCATTCAAATGCCGTAGGTGATATTGCTTTGCGATTTTTTGATAAAAACGGTGTGGAGATTGATTCTCCACTTAAAGATCTGGTTATCGGAATATCAATAGAAGAACTAAAACAAATTGAAACAGTGGTAGGAATAGCAGGCGGATCCCAGAAAGTAGATGTAATCCGCGGAGCTCTTAAGAATAATCTTATCGATGTACTAATTACCGATCAAAAAACGGCCCGGGAGCTTGTCTAGAAGCATTAGATTAAGGGCTACTCATACAAGTCATCGGGATTCATATTAATCAGCTTTCGCCAAGCCTTAAAAAGCATCACAGAAGCAACGATAGAAACCACTGTAATAAAACCTGCGAGTATCCATTGGCCGTAAATCCAGTATCCAGTGGCGAAAAGCGTACCATAAACTGCTACGCAGGCTAAGACCATACAGAAAATCCCCTGCGGTACGCGCCATGCTTCATCCTTATATTTTTTGACCTTTTTACCTTCGTTCTCAGCCATGTTTAATACTCTCTCCCATCCGGGCCCGCCGGGTCGCGCAATCTCATAGAACCGAAAAAGCGTTTCTTTGGAAGTAGGACGTATCATATAAGTAGCAGAAACCCAACCGATTGTTGTTAGAATAACCCCAATAACAATTTCCTGCCAGCCCGTCAATTCCGGAAGTCCGGTGTGGACGTGAAAGAATTGAAAATACATAGCAATAACAAAGGAGATAACCATCGCTGCAATTTCACTACCGGCATTAATGCGCCACCAGAACCATCGCAGAATAAACAACAATCCGGTTCCTGCACCAATCTGGAGGAGGATCTGGAAACTATCCAATGCATTCCGCATAGCCAGCGCTAAAAAGCCAGCCACAATCATTAAGAAGACCGTTGAAAGTCGCCCCACCATTACCAGCTCTTTCTCTGAACTTTCAGGTCGGAGAAACCGCTGATAGAAATCATTCACCAAATAAGAGGATCCCCAGTTAAGATGCGTAGATATCGTTGACATATAGGCCGCTGTCAGTGATGCCACCACAACCCCCAGCCATCCAGTAGGTATAAAGGTCAGCATAGCGGCATAGCCCATATCATCATCCGCTACCGATGCCGCATCCGGGAACGCTTCCTTCATGGCGGCCACATCCGGAAAAACGATAATTGAGCAAAGGCCAACAATAATCCAGGGCCAGGGACGCAGAGCATAATGAGCAGCGTTAAAAAAGAACACGGCCGCAATGGAATTGTTCTCGTCTTTGGCTGCAAACATACGCTGGGCAATATATCCGCCTCCGCCTGGTTCCGCGCCAGGATAGTAGACACTCCACCATTGAACAGCCAATGGAATAATGAAAATTCCTATTGCCTGAGAGGGATCAGAAAAATCGGGTAATATATTGAGCTGACTTATCACATCTTTATGTTGAAACAGGCCTTCAAAACCACCCACATCAGGATGATTAAGGGCTACATAAGCAGCAATAAAACTTCCTCCTATAGCTAAGAAGAATTGAAAAAGATCCGTTAGTAAAACCCCGCGCAACCCCCCAAGCGAACTGTATATCACGGTTACTGCTCCTGTAATTACAACCGTTTCCACGGGCGAAAGCCCCATTAATACACCGGCAATTTTAATGGCAGCAAGTGAAACTGTCGCCATTATAACCACATTAAAAACAAATCCCAGGTACACGGCCCGGAATCCCCGCAAAAAAGCTGCCATCTTTCCACTATAGCGCAGCTCATAAAACTCAACGTCTGTGAGTACACCCGAACGTTTCCAAAGATGGGCATAAACAAAGACCGTAAGCATTCCTG
>JBEPXF010000253.1:0-4972 GCA_041642075.1 Fodinibius sp. | reverse complement strand
GCAATGTTTTTTGAACATTATTCAAAGGATCGGTTAATATATGCTGATGCCGACGATAAGCCTCTCTGAGAAGCCGTTTCATACGATTTCGTTTATGAGCTTTGCCTAAGCTTTTCTTTACAATAAAACCCATAAGGCAGCCGGAAGCAGTTTTATTGACAATTTGATACCGCAACGCTAAAACACGTCCACGGATTATGTGTGCGTCCCTTTCAAAAAGACGCTGAAAGTTCTTCCGGCCCCTCAGGATTTTTTTTCTTGGTAAGCTAAAATCACCGCTTGAGGTCGAAGATTGGTTACTTCGGTCCTTTTTCATCACTAATCGTCAAACGATGTCGTCCTTTCTTACGTCGACTTTTCAGTACTTTTTTTCCGTTCTTGCTTTTCTTCCGCTTACGGAAACCATGCTTGTTCTTACGCTTCCGATTGCTTGGTTGATATGTACGCTTCATGGGTAAATCGGTTTATGAAAACTTCAATTCGTAGATAGACCCATAATTTAAAAATAAATTTAGACAATAAGAACCATAATTTATTGGTTACATTAAATGAGAGGATTAGCAAAAAGATAGAAAAAACCGGCTTTTAAGCCTTAATTAATTTGAACAGGCTCCAAGTAAGCTGTAACTTTCGTAATTCACATAAAATACAGAGATAAGAAATACGCTTTATGTTCGACAAAATAGGCGACGTATTAACCAGTATTTTCGGTACAAAGAGCGAACAAGACCTTAAGAAAATCTGGCCCATCGTTAAAGAAATTAATGAGCACTATGAAAAGATGGAGCAGCTCTCGGACGAGGAGCTCAAACAGAAAACCAAAAAATTCAGACAAAAAATATCTGATGCAACAGAGGAGGTTAAAGAAGACATTACCTCTGTCAAGGAAATCCTGAACAGCAACGAAGAGCTATCGGTTGATCGACGCCGCGAACTCGGTGAAGAATTGGAAGAGCTCGAACAGGAACATACTGACACCATCGAAGACGTTCTGGAGGAAATTCTTCCGGAAGCTTTTGCGGTAATGAAAGATACCTGCCGCCGTTTTGTAGGAGAAAAATGGAAGGTGGGTGGCAGCATGAATGAATGGGGAATGATTCCCTACGATGTTCAGCTGGCTGGAGCGGTTGCAATGCACCAGGGGAAAATCGCCGAAATGAAAACAGGGGAAGGTAAGACACTGGCCGCAATCATGCCCGCCTATCTGAACGCTCTCAGTGGACGCGGAGTACATATTGTAACGGTTAACAACTACCTCGCCAAGCGTGATGCTGAATGGAACGAACCCCTGTTTAACTTTCACGGGCTTGAGGTAGATTGTGTGGATCTTTATGATCCGAACTCTGAACAGCGAAGAAACGCTTACAGAGCAGACATAACGTACGGAACCAATAACGAATTTGGTTTCGATTACCTGCGCGACAATATGGTAATTAACTCTGAACAGCTTGTTCAGCGTGATCACAACTTTGCTATCATCGATGAGATTGACTCTATTTTAATTGATGAAGCCCGAACACCGCTCATTATCTCTGGTCCCGTTCCGGAGGATAATAAATCCCAAAAATATGAAGAGCTTAAACCCCGGGTAGAATCTCTGGTTAGCGCACAGAAAAAACTGGTGGCCTCTCTCGTCAAAAAGGGGCAAGAGGAACTGGACAAGGGCAATGAAGAAGAGGCAGGACTAGCGCTCTATCGTGCCCAACGCGGATTTCCCAAAAACAAGAAGTTCCGCAAAATGATGCAGGTACCCGCCAATCAAAGGTTGGTTCAGCAAACTGAGGCATTTTACCTGCAGGATAATGCACGTCGACTGCCCGAAGTGGACAAAGAGCTCTACTATTCGGTCGATATGAAGATGAACAATATCGAGCTTACCGAAAAGGGACAGGAATTTATTACCAAGGCTAATGAAGATCCCGATTTCTTTATTATCCCGGATCTGGGTACGGAAACTTCTCAAATAGAAGAAGAGATTGAAGAGCTTCGGGAAGAAAAAATCAGTAAAATTAAAGAAAATGATGAGTTTAGTGAGGAATATAAGGAGAAGAAGATAAAGGAAGCTCGGCAGGAAGTCGAACAAGAGCGGGAACGCCGCTTTAATGAGCTCCATCGGTTGTTTGCAGAACGCAGTGACCGCATCCACACGGTTAACCAACTTCTGAAAGCTTACACCCTCTTTGAACGAGAAGAAGAATACATTGTACAGGAAGGCAAGGTACAAATTGTCGATGAGCATACCGGTCGTGTGCTGTCGGGACGTCGCTATTCGGACGGGCTCCACCAGGCTATTGAGGCGAAAGAAAATGTAAGCGTTGAGGCAGCCACTCAAACTTATGCTACTATTACCCTTCAAAACTATTTCCGGATGTACAACAAGCTTTCCGGTATGACGGGTACCGCGGCTACGGAGGAAGGGGAATTTAATGAAATTTACGACCTGGATGTGGTTATCATCCCCACAAATGAACCGGTTATCCGTGACGACAAAGAGGATCTGGTATTTAGAACCAAGCGCGAAAAGTATAACGCTGCTATCGAACGTATTCGTGAATATCACGAAAAAGGACAGCCTGTACTGGTGGGTACTACCAGCGTGGATGTTTCCGAAACGATCAGCCGGATGCTCAAGCGCGAAGAAATTCCACATAACGTTCTCAACGCCAAGCACCATGCCCAGGAGAGTGAAATTGTTGAAAATGCGGGTCAGCCGGGGGCGGTAACCGTAGCAACCAACATGGCCGGCCGTGGTACGGACATTAAACTGGCGCCGGGCGTCAGGGAAAAAGGCGGACTGGCTATTTTAGGAACGGAACGCCATGAATCGCGCCGCATTGACTTGCAGCTGAGAGGCCGTTCCGGACGTCAGGGAGATCCCGGCGAATCCCAGTTCTTTGTCTCTCTTGAAGATGACTTGATGCAGCTTTTCGGTTCTGATCGGGTTGCCAAGGTGATGGACCGACTTAACTTCGAAGAAGGCGAAGTCATTACACATTCATGGATTACCAAGTCGCTGGAACGAGCACAATCCAAGGTAGAACAAAACAACTTCAGCATTCGTAAAAAACAGCTGGAATACGATGATGTTCTCAATAATCAGCGGGAAGTTATTTATGCCCGCCGCAAGCATGCTCTCTCGGGTGATGAACTGCGGAGCGATATTTATGATATGCTCGAAGATCTGGTTCAAAGCATAGTTGAGCAACACTACCCTAATGGAGAGCTCCAGGAGATTCGGGATACTGTTCTCCGATTCTTAGCGGTAGATATCGATCTGGAACGCGAAGAAATGGGTAAGCTGGGAGAGGATAAGCTTATTGACCATATTATTGAGCGGGCCTACGAGGTCTACAATAAAAAGGAAAAGATGATTTCAGAACCGCTCTACGAAGTCATCAAAAACATTGATGCTTCCGATGCCGAAGACAAACCCACCAAAGTTCAGGTTATATTTACCGACGGTATTCGTCGCATGCGCGTTGTGGTGGATGTAGAAAAAGCACTCGAAAATGAGGGCCGTGAGGTTGCCCGTGCCCTTGAGCGTACGGCAGTTCTTTCCATTATTGATGACAAGTGGATGGATCACCTGCGGGAACTCGATTCCGTAAAAGAAGGGATCGGCCTTCGCTCATTTGCTCAAAAGGATCCCCTCTTGGAATACAAGCGCGAAGCTTTCGATATGTTTAAACAGCTCCTTGATGAAATCAACCAAGAGGCGATCTCCCTGATTTGGAAAGCGATTCCCGAGATGCAGGCCGATAAACAGCGCCTGCAGCAAGCGCCCGAAAAACGCGCTAAGGTAAATATGAATCAGGCTAAAACCGAGCATTCGGATGCTACGAATATGGGCTTTAAAACCAACGCCCAGGAGAGCCAAAATGGGGGACAACAGCAGCAACAGCGGAGCGATCAAAAACCCCAGCCGGTTACCGTAGAAGAAGAACCGGGACGCAACGACTATGTTAAAATACAGAATATGGGCAGCGGAGAAGTAATCGACATCAAGTGGAAGAAAGCCAAACGCATGATTGAAGAAGATAGCTGGGTGCTTATAGAAAAATAGTTGATGGTTGTTGGTTATTGGTCAAGGAGAAAACCAATAACAAATTGCCATTACCCAATAACATCATATGGAAGTTTTAGGAATCGATATTGGCAGCTACGGAATCAAGGGATGTATTGTAGATACGGAGAAGGGAGAAATTCTCTCAGAACGAATAAGTACGCCTCCCCTAGAGGATACCACGCCCCACAAAGTGCTAGCGCAAATGCACCGGATCGTGCGGAAAGAATTTGACTGGCAAGGGCCCATTGGGTGTGCATTTCCTGCTCCGGTGCGGAATGGCATTGTGCTATCCGCCAAGCGTATTCACGATTCCTGGGTCGATGCCAATGCCGAACAGCTCTTTTCAGAAATTACAGATAACCCGGTCTCCGTTATCAATGATACCGATGCCACCGGTCTCGCAGAGATGCACTTTGGATCCGGACAGATGAAACAAGGACTTGTCGTTGTGCTTACCGTGGGTACCGGAATTGGCTCCTCTCTTTTCATGAATGGACAACTGGTACCCAATACTGAACTGGGCCTTTTGGAAATTCGCGGGATTACAGTGGAAGAACGCGCCTCTAACAAAGCACGCAAAGAAGAAGGCATCCCTAAAAAAACATGGGCAAACCGACTGCAACTGGTACTTGAACACCTGGAAAAAGTATTGCATCCGGACCTTTTTATTCTTGGGGGACAGTTGAGCAGAAAAACAGACAAAACGTTCCCCTTCATTAAGATAAATACTACCTTCAAGGGCGCCAGTTTTCAAAATGATGCAAGTATTGTAGGGGCTGCTATGATTGCAGCCAACAAACAAAATGATATTTTTTATCGCTAAAAAAGCATTTCTTTAAGAAACTGCTTTTAAAATTTGGGGAAAAAGATGAAATCGGCTTTTATCAAACTGGGGCGGTGGCTTGT
>JBEPXF010000252.1:0-5016 GCA_041642075.1 Fodinibius sp. | reverse complement strand
GGTTTAAAAGACGTTTTAAAGGGGAAGCTTCTTACGAATCCAATGAGGATTGGATCAAGGCGTTATCGGAACCTGTAGAAGAGGCTGCCGTAGAACAATTGCGCAAGAAGCTTATCCGAGGACTTATGCCGGCTTTGCATAAGTATGTGGATCGGGAGTTGGATCAATTTGTTGAAGACGTAGCCCAGGATGCTTTATTAAAGGTGTTGGATAATATTGATTCTTTCCGCGGAGAGAGTAAGCTCATCACTTGGGCCATGAAAATTGCCGTCCGGGAAGGTCTTACCGAGCTTCGACGCAAGAAATATGATGATTCATATATCGAGGATTTTAAAAATCCAAAAGAGGATGGACGAAATGAGTTGTCTTCTCTTACTTTTGCAACCGATTTTCCAGATCCTGAGGAAGCAACCCACGAACAAATGGTTCTGCAAAAGGTATTGAATATTATCAATAAAGATTTAACTGATAAGCAGAAACAAGCGATTCGGGCACTTATGATCCAGGGCCTTTCGGTATCGGTGGTAGCCGAAAAAATGGATACCAACCGAAATGCCCTATACAAACTGGTTCATGATGCCCGTTTAAAAATTAAGAATAAACTTGAACTAGAGGGTATAGATCCCGACCAATTATTTAATAAAAAGTAAGATTAGGCCATCTTTCGTTGTCAAAGTAGCGAATTACAGTAATTTAAGCATATGAAGATCACAAAAGATTTTATAAAAAACTTTATTAGAATGGCGTCTAATTCTCATTCAGATGAGATTGGATGTGACGATTGTTTTGACCAGCTTCATAAATTTGCCGAGATGAAGCTAAAGGGGAAATCTCCCGAGGAAGCTATGCCTCTGGTTGAAGACCATCTTAAGCGGTGTGGGGATTGCAGAGAAGAGTATGAAGCTTTGCTAGAGGCTTTAAAAGCTACCCAACAATCTGCTTAGATAACAAAGTAAGAAATTTAAACTATCTGTAGTCTAATAATATAGCCGTTTAATCAATTTATTATTAGCCAGATAGAGTTATGGATGCCAGTAGATATTATAATACTTTTTTTACACATGTATTTATACTCTTATTACTCTCGGCTTGCACTTCCGTCGTTCAAGATAATCAGTCCCCAAACAGTAATAACAATAAAGAAGAAGACGCTGACTGGTTAATCCCTTCAGATCAGGTTTACGTAGGAGCAGGCCGGGATGGAATTCCCTCTATAGATGATCCGAGCTTTGTAAAAACTTCTGAGGCAGATTTTCTGGATTCTGATGATCTAGTATTAGGTCTGAAAATTGGTAATCAGATTAAAGCCTATCCACATCTTATTTTAGATTATCATGAAGTTGTTAATGACAAAATAAGTGATACTTCGGTTTCTGTAACTTATTGTCCTCTAACGGGTTCTGGTATTGCATGGAATAGAGTAATTAATGGGGAAGAGACAACTTTTGGGGTTTCGGGACTTATCCATAAAAATAATCTCATTGCTTATGATAGAAACTCTAATAGTTACTGGAGCCAAATGATGGTTCAGAGTATTAAGGGCCCCGAAATGGGAGCAACTCCCGAAACTTATCATTTAATTGAAATGAAATGGAGTTCCTGGAAAGAGGCATTCCCAAATTCAGAAGTGCTATCGGGTGTATCCGGCTTTGAATCAAACTACCAAACACCTCCTTATGGCAATTATCCCAATGATAACGAGTCGATATTATTCCCGATTGAGCGTGAAGATGATCGCTTGGAGCGAAAAACTTATGGGCATGGTATCTTTTATAATTCCTCCTTACAGGTTATCCCCATTGAAGGTTTTTCTGAACAGGGTGACATTGTAAATATCAATGTAAATGGCGAGGAGATCATTGTGACAGGAAATTCAGAACACAAAATAGCGGTTTCCTTTTATCGCAAGTTAAGTGATGGCACACTCTTGAATTTACAGCCGGTCCCTGGAGAATTTCCTGTAATTATGAAAGATGATGAGGGTAGTAAATGGAATGTTTTCGGAGAAGCGGTAAGTGGCCCGAGAAAAGGAGTGGAGCTCAATCCGGTTCCCTCCTATAATGCGTATTGGTTTGCCTGGGCTGATTTTTATGGTCAAGGGCCTAAAGAACCCAGGGTTGTTTACCCCTGATCAGTGGATCAGTCTTATAGCAAATGATTTATTTTGTTCGTCTATCACAGCTTCTTAGTAATATATATTAGGCGGGAATAGTTGCTGATTTATTGATGACCGACAGTGTATTTTGTTAAAATAAAACAGCATGAAATATATGAATGCATTTTTTAAAAATATCACTTGTTTAGGCTACTTTCTATTAGTAGCAGGAGTAGGTTCTTTGATGGGACAAACATGTAGTTGCGCGGGGGCCCCGTTAATTAGTTCTCAGAGCATAAGCTCGGCCGCAAAAGGCAATCTTCTGCTAGGTGTTACGTACCAGTATAATGATATATCGAACCTCTATGCGGGAAGTGCTCAGTTAGAAAACAAGACCGTTACACGTAATACTCAATCAACTCTCCTTGAAGTTAACTACGGTATAACAAAGCGGTTAACCTTTTCCGGGACTGCTACTTTTGTCCAGAAATTCAGAAAGAGCGGACTTCAAAATCCCGGCAGTGAAGAAACGCTCACAACGCGTGGTATCGGGGATGGATTGTTTATGTTGAAATATGTGCTTCACCAAAATACAATCCGGGAACAATACCAGTTGGCTTTAGGCGGTGGGATTAAGGTACCGTTTGGCCGAAGCGATCTCACTCAAAATAGTTTGCCTCTTAATGCCGATATGCAACCGGGGACCGGAGCCTGGGATGGAGTAGCTTGGTCATATTTGTCTAAAACTTTTGCTCCTGCCACTACTGTCAATCTCTTTTGGTACAATTCTTTTCGATTGACGGGAGCAAACGATCGGTTTGGAGTGAATGATGAGTATGAATTTGGCAACGAGCTGGTATCTACAGTAGGGATTACGAATAAAATTATTGATGATCTTTCTTATATATTAACCCTACGCTACCGATCAGTGGCTACCGATCAGCGTAATAATAATCCCCTACCCAATACGGGCGGTAAATGGATTAAACTCAAACCAGCACTTGGATATGGACTTACCGACAAAGTTTCATTGCGTGTTTCCGGGCAAATACCTGTTTATCAGCAGTTGAATGGGACCCAGCCCACTACAGCATTTACCCTTTCGGGTTCAATATTCTACAACTTTGGCAATAGAGTTGTTTTTTAAATCGGCTTTGAGTAGGAAAATGGATATGGGATAGAATTTAAAGTGGATATGCTAAACTACTCTAGTCCATTGTTCGAATTTAGTGGATCCAGTAATGAAGCAGGGTTAAATTCTACTCATTTAATTAAGGTTTTCTGAAAATAGTATAGTGTAAAGAATCCTATGTTATCAGCTTAGATTGATACATTGATGTATACTGGCTGACTTGGTGAACTCTGAGATTGTTTTTTTTACCTTGTGGAATGTGTTTATTTACCGGGTATATAACGTTCGACTGTTCAAATAGCCTAAAATAAATCCATAAATAAGGTGAACTGCTATGGTAATTATTATGTATAAATAGCTATTGTCCAAATAAAGAGGATGATCTGAAGCCAGATTATTTGCATATCCAAATCCGAATATTCCCCAGCCGATCAACGGACTATATACAATCATCATAAAAATCCAAAGTATAATCGAAAGGATCAGAGCTTTAGTAATGGAAACATCGTCTTCAAAAGTATAAACCAATACATAAGACCATAAAATGCCATAGCTAAAATGGAGTAACAGTGCGTATCCGTTACTTTCGATTCCCAGGTTATATAAAAATGCGGCTGAAGGGGGAATATTAAATGGTGCCATGCCTGTAATAGCAGTTCCAAGGTAAATAAAAAGAAACATCACCAGGCTTGCTAAAAAGCCTGCTAACATAATATTAAAGTTCTTTTTTATTCTTCGCTTCATCCTGTTTCTCTCCAACTTTTATTACAATTTACTATATATTTGAACTGACAGCACCGGAAGTATCTGATTTTTGGAACTGTAGCTTAAATGACACGCCATGGTCGTTGTTAAAAGTTACTTCCGCATCAAGTTGTTGTACCAATGTCTTTACAATCATTAGTCCGGTTGATTCGGCTGATTCAAAGTTTGTATCTGCAGGAAACCCTCCTCCATTATCCTTTATTAATAGGGACACCCGTCCTTCTACCTCAGATAAGAAAAGAGTAATTTTTCCTTCCTCATCTGAGTTAATTCCATGTGAAATAGCATTGGCTAACATTTCATTTACTATTAGCCCGACAGGTACGGCTTGATTGATATTTAGTAACACATCATCAAAATTGGTCTGCAGGTCAATTTCTTTTTGTTTGTTGATATACGTTTCAGCAATATAATTCGTCAATTTTTTTAGGTACTGGTTAAGATGAATCTCAGAAAAAGACTCTGACTGATACAGAACTTCATGAATCATGGCCATGGATTGAATTCTATCGCGGCTATCCTTTAAAGCCTGTTCTGGATTTTGACTCTGCATGCTTTCAAGTTCTAGTAATCCCGATATTACCGCCATATTATTTTTCACTCTGTGATGGATCTCGGAAAGGAGTACTTCTTTTTCATTTAATGTTTGTTCCCATCGTCCAATACTTTTGTTGGCTCGTACCGTAACTGCTACCCCAATAAGTACCAATAGAATCCCAAGAATAACGCTTATCCATAATCCTGCCCGTTTGATCGTAACAGAAGTTTTGCCTACCTCATTCATCAACTGCTGATTATGGGTATTCCAGGTTCTGTTTAACTCATTAAGATTGGATAAATATTGATCTAGCTCTATCCTATCCGGTTGGTCGCTATCCCATTCCTGGTTGACGTTTTGCGCAATCTTCTGTTTAGATACATTAATATTATTTAGTTTTTCCCAGAGGCTGTAAATACTTTGTATCCGTTCTGAATTACCAAACTGGTCAAAGGAAAATACCAGACTTGAGATTTCATTGGGATT
>JBEPXF010000251.1:0-5048 GCA_041642075.1 Fodinibius sp. | reverse complement strand
TGTGTTGACACCTGAGAAATAAAAAAGCATCCGCCATTATACGTGACGGATGCTTTCAGGTCCATTATTAGAGTAGGGATAGATAAGGACCCTTAGGGATTGAATAGTTCCTTATAAAGAAATACCCGCAGTTATATAAAATTGTTCCGTATCAGGATTTAATATAACTGCTCCGCTCACCGGTAGTGAAAAGCTGTCGGTAATTTCTATCTCTTTGCTTGTGCCGACACCAATATTCACAATAGTGAATTCAGTATCGGTGGAATGCCATCCATCGCCGCCTCCAATAAAGAGGTTTGCCTGACCAACGTCATATCCCAGCTGGAAGTAAACATCGTCTCCGACTGATCCTCCACCGGCAAAAATATAATTGGCAGATAAAGACAAGCCTCCCGTGCTATAACCCCCATTGAGTTCAAATGCATGGCTATCTTCCTCAAAATAAAGTGTCCCCGGATAGTAATAGTCCGTTACTCCAAGACTCAAGCCAAAATCAAAGGTGTAGCTCGTATATACGTCCATTTCTTGGAATCCGTTGGATCCATCTGTAAATGAACCATCGATACCTTGCGAACCCCAGGCTCCCAGTGAAAACCCACCGGCGCCAAGTTCAACATAGGGTTGTAAAGAAGGACCAGCATAAGCGACACCACGCCATACATAGGTGCTGTATATATCGACCCCGGTACTTACGGTAACTTCCCCATCATCCTGGGCTTGGACCGTTTGAAAGCTTGTGGCTATGAATAGAATAGAAAGAGTTGTTAAGAAGTATTTTATCGTATTGATCTTAGTAAAATTTGTCATAATATTTCCTATAGTGTTTAGGCAGTTCTATTGAATTGTTTAGACATTATTTGGGCTGACGGGAAGAACCCGCTAAAGTGCTCCCGTCAGCCATTTTTATTTTATGTGAAATGTAGGAGAAAATGTGTGTCGCGTTATACTTCTCCTGGGATAAACTCGTCCGAACCTACAAACTCCGGATAAGCTCTGTTGTCGTGTTCGTGGAGGTCAAGTCCTTTCGCTTCTAACTGACCATTGACTCTAAGACCCACAGTAGCATCAATGATGCTGAACAATACATAGCTGACCCCGAAGGTCCATACGAAGGCTGCTGCTATACCAATAAGTTGAACACCGAGAATAGATGGATCAAAAGCCCCGGTTCCAAACAGTCCGTTGGTAGAGTCAAAAAGTCCTGCGGCAAAAGTTCCCCACGCCCCGCAAACTCCGTGAACTGCAATAGCTCCTACCGGATCATCGACAAATTTTTCAAGGAATTCGGTAGCGTATACCACCACAACACCAGCTATAGCACCTGTAATAATTGCTAATCCAGGCGTCAGGTTTGCACATCCGGCAGTAATGGCAACCAAGCCACCGAGCACGCCGTTGAGTGTCATGGGTGCGTCCGGTTTATCGTCTTTCAACCAGGTAACGATCATAGCCAAAGTAGCACCGGCACCTGCAGAGAGGAAAGTATTCATGGCAATTAATGCGATATCAGTACTTCCGGCAGTGGTAGAACCGGCATTGAAACCAAACCATCCGAACCAGAGAATAAATACACCCAAAGCAGCGAGGGGTAAACTATGACCCGGAATATGTTTTGGTTTTCCTTCTTCATCATATTTACCTACGCGAGGACCCACAATTAAGGCACCAGCCAGTGCAGCCCAGCCTCCGACGGAGTGAACAACGGTAGAACCTGCAAAGTCGATGAAGCCAAGGCTTTCTAACCATCCACTTCCGTTAAACAAACCTCCCCATGCCCAGGAGCCAAAGACCGGATAAATGAAGGCCGTAATGGCAATAGAGAATAGCAGATAACCGGTAAATTTTGTTCGTTCAGCGACGGCTCCGGATACAATTGTTGCCGCAGTAGCTGCAAAGACAGCCTGGAAAACAAAAAAGGCCCAGGTCCAGGTAGTATCCTGTCCTTCGATTCCTGTTAGGAAAAAGCCATCGGTTCCGATCCATCCTCCTGCAGTGGTACCAAACATGAGGCCAAAGCCCACAGCGAAGAAAACAAGTCCGCCGGCACCAACATCCATGAAGTTCTTCATGATAATGTTGACCGCATTTTTTGACCGGGTAAATCCGGTTTCAAGTAGGGCGAAACCAGATTGCATAAAGAAAACCAAAATGGCGGCAACTATTGTCCACACATAATTAAGGTTTGTTTGGGTTGCAGCAGCGTCTTGCATTGCTGCTGAATCAGCTGCAAGTGCTTCTGCTACTCCCGCAAATAAGAAAGCCAAAGTTAGAATGCTGTATTTTTTCATTTCTATAACTTATAGTTATTTAAGTTTTTATTCGATTTGACCTAAGAATATTGAGCCCTAAGCCAAACGCCATTAATGTATTTTGTATTAAAATAATAAACAACTTAAATAATTATTTTTATATCCCTTATTATTTAAATAAATAAGGAATATTATATTAAATCATAAAAATAGTAGGAATGTTTATCAAAAGGCCTAATAATAAAAAGGTATAGAGAGAGTATAGTGATGGCCTCTGACAATATTGAACTAAGCAAGGAGGGATGTTAGGAAAGCAGGTATTCTTCGATATTATGGGCGATTGTTTGCCAGGTTTGTCGTCTTTTTTTATCGTCGGTTTCCAAAAGGGTGAGACGAAAACCGTATTTATCACTGGCAAATCCCGTAAGAGGTACAACACAGATCCCGGTGGAAGCCAATAAATAATAGACAAACCGCTTATCCAGGGTTATATCTTCCAAACTTTCCTGCAAAAGTGCTTTAATATCTGATTGGGAGATCGGAAGCCTTTGATTTTGGGTTAGTACCCCATCATCGAAGAGCACCGTCATATAAAAAGCGCCCTGTGGTTTTATGACCTTTATGCCGTCTATGTTAGAGAATATTTGATAAGCTTCAGCTGCACGCTCTGCAAACATCTGTTTACGTTCTTCTAAATGGCTTTGGTAGCGCGGGTCACCCATGATTCGGGGAATAGAGAGCTGAGGCAGATTCGTCGAACTGACCTCCAGCATTTTTGCGTTGACAAGCGTCTCAATGTAGGTCTTAAAAGCAGGGTAGTGGTCTTGGTTATATACTTCCATCCAGCCGCAGCGCGCACCCGGCCACGGATATTCTTTTGAAATACCGCGAAGGGCAATGCCCGGAACGTCTCCAATAACCTGGCTGAGTGCCGCCGTATCAGATCCGTTATAAATGATGTTTCCGTAAATTTCATCGCAGATCATGAACAGGCGGTGTTCCCGGGCAATGCTAACCATCTCTTCGAGAATGTATTGGGGATAAACGGCTCCGGTCGGATTATCCGGATTGATAATAAGCAATCCCGCAATGGAATCATTGTATTTAACCTTTTTGCGCAGGTCATCGATATCGGGGAGCCAGTCATTGTCCGGATCAAGATTATATGTTAGATGTTTATATCCGGAATGCGCGGCCTCGGCGGAGGAATGCGTAGAATAAGCAGGAGAGGGACCAATAACGCGCGCCTCTTTCTTAAGATATCCAAATACTTTACCCACGGCATCTCCCAGACCATTGAAAAAAACTATTTCATCTGCAGAGATGGTGCAACCTCCTCGATCATTGACTTTTTGTGCCAGAAACTCCCGTGCTTGTGGATTCCCTTTTGTACTGCTGTAGCTATAGGTACTGTCGTCTTTAACAAGGTCAACAATAATTTCCTTTATCCAGTCCGGAAGTTTTTCCCCTTTTGCAATAGGATCGCCGATATTTTCCCATGTGATTGAGAGCCCCAGTGACTGGAATTTTTCGGCAAGACTTACAATTTCTCGAATTTCGTAGGTAAGTTGACCAGATCCGTCGTGCAGAAATTTTCGACGTAACTTTCGTTTTTGCATAAATAGGATTTAAACAGTGCCTTTCTACATTTTTAAATAAACACAAGCATAATAAGGATAAGCCTAAATAAAAAGGGAGAATTTTACTTTTTCCAGAACGAAATGTCAATCAAGATTATTAAAACTATACCTTTCATTCCGTTGATTGTATATGTAATAACCGCTATCCTTGGGTACAGATTTTAAAAGTCTTATTAGCCAGTAAAAAAGAAACAATTAGATCAAGAAAAAGCCTTATTGATGGTTTATATTACAAATTTATCAGATCATGTTGATGAAGAAATAACGCTCAAAGGATGGGTGTACAATTATAGGAGTAGTAAAAATCTTTATTTCCTGGAGCTGCGCGATGGTTCCGGTATATGTCAGTGTGTGGTGGCCAAGGATGCGGTCAGTGAAGAAGTGTGGAATGCCGCAGACACCCTGCGACAGGAAAGCTCGCTCGAAGTAACCGGCACTGTTGTAGAAGATGAAAGAAGTATTGGAGGGTATGAAGTTCAGGTCACCGATTTGAAGGTGATACAGATAGCTGAAGATTATCCCATTACGCCAAAGGAGCACGGAGTGGACTTTTTGATGGAAAATCGCCACCTCTGGTTGCGCAGTCGCCGGCAGTGGGCGGCCATGCGTGTGCGTAATGCCATTATTTATGCTATCCATACTTTTTTTCAGGAGCATGGATTTGTTCAGATGGATGCCCCGATTTTTACGGGTAATGCAGCGGAGGGGACAACCAATCTTTTTGAAACCGAATATTTTGACGAAGAAGCGTATTTAACGCAATCGGGACAGCTTTATGGGGAGGCGATGGCGATGGCACACGGACTCATTTATACCTTTGGTCCCACTTTTCGGGCGGAGAAGAGTAAGACCCGTCGGCACCTGACGGAGTTCTGGATGATTGAGCCAGAGATGGCGTTCTATGATTTAGATATGAATATTGATCTGGCGGAGGATTTTACCAAATTCGTTATTAAAAAAATTCTGGAGCGATGCGAAAACGAGTTGGAAATTCTGGAAAGAGATACCACAAATCTTAAGAAAACTGTTGAAGAGTCGTTTCCCCGTATTTCTTATACTGAGGCTGTAGAACGGCTCAAAAGCGATGAAATGGCGGAGATGCTCGATCAAATGGTGCAAGACCGTAAGCAGGAGAAAACTGAATTGAAGGAAGAGCAGG
>JBEPXF010000250.1:0-5082 GCA_041642075.1 Fodinibius sp. | reverse complement strand
TGAGCCCCCTCAAAGAGAACAGCGTTTGGAAGATAACTCCCAGCAAAGAGAGGAATAGTATTATTATTCATCAGAGCAAACATTTACGTTTTAAACTTATAGGACCCCGATCCATTGGTACAAATCATATTATATAATCTCGATATTGCCCTGGAGGCTATTCGCCGTAATAAAATGCGCTCGCTTCTAACCTCACTGGGAATCATTTTTGGTGTGGCTTCTGTAATAGCCATGCTGGCTATAGGCCGTGGAGCACAGGAAGAAGTGTTAAGCCAGATGAAGCTACTTGGTACCAATAACGTTATTGTTGAGCCCGTCATCAGACAAGTTGATGAAGAGGTTTCAAATAGTCAATCCCCTTCTCGTGAGCGCAATAAATATAGTCCGGGACTTATGCTTAGTGATCTGGAGAGTATCAGGGAAAAAATTCCACAGGTTCAGTATGCCACGCCGGAAGTAATTTATGAAACTAATTTTATACGTGACGGGCGTTTGCGAAGTGGAAAGCTGGTTGGGGTTAATCAGCACTACTTTGATATCAATAACTTTATGCTTGCGCAAGGTAGCGGATTTAACCCGGCACATGTTAAAAACGCTGAACGTATATGTATAATCGGATCGGACGTTAAAGCTAAATTTTTTGCGGGGGAAGATCCCATAGGAAAACAGATTAAGGCCGGAAATATATGGCTGACCGTTGTGGGGGTACTTGAGCAGAAAGAACTGACCACAGAAAATATTCAGAACCTCGGTATTAGAAATTATAATCTGGATATTTTTGTGCCGGTAACTTCTGCTCTCTTGCGGTATAAAAACCGGGCACTGGTCACCGAGCAGGAAATTCAGCAAGCGGCCGCCCAACAAAATGATAATAATTCGGATGAAAGCAGCAGTTCCACCTCTAATAATAATAACTACCATCAGGTGGATCGGCTCATAGTGCAGGTTAGCGATACGGAATATAGCGTCCCCGTAGCCGACGTCATTCGTCGTATGCTTCAGCGCCGCCACAATGCTGTGGTTGATTTTGAGGTGATTGTTCCGGAGCTCTTGCTTCAGCAGGAACGGCGTACTCAGGAAATTTTTAATATCGTGCTCTCTTCTATTGCCTCCATTTCTCTTATTGTAGGAGGTATTGGCATTATGAATATTATGCTGGCTTCTGTAGTGGAAAGATATCGCGAAATCGGTGTGCGTCGTGCCGTGGGAGCCCAAAAACGTGATATCCAGCTGCAATTTTTAACAGAGGCACTGGCTATCAGTATATCCGGCGGAATTATAGGCATCATATTGGGTATTGCTTTTAGCTATCTGATTGAGATAACTGCCGGAATTGTAACAATGGTAACTCTAACGTCAATATTTATTTCTTTCGGTGTAGCGATGGCCATAGGGGTTATTTTTGGCTATTTCCCTGCGAAAAGAGCTGCCGAACAGGATCCCGTACACGCATTACGTCATGAATAGATATCTAACAGTAGTACTCATTTATCTTACTCTTTCACTTTCATTCTTTTTGGGAGATTTGAATGCCCAGCAACCAAATGAAGAAAACCTGGGTAACTTAACTCTTGAAGAGTGTATAACGATTGCACAGGACCAGAGTGCCGTGGCCAACGCGGCGCGCTATGCCCTTATCTCCAGCAAGTGGCAGTACCGTTCTTATAGAGCTGACTTGCTCCCTAGCCTTTCTTTGTCGGGAGATGCTCCTAATTACAATAAATCTATCTTTTCGAATGTACTGGATAATGGTCAGGTCACCTTCTCCTCCAGAACGCAGTCAGAAGCTTCTGCTTCTCTAAGTATTAATCAGAATATTCTGCCTACCGGCGGGAATTTATCTCTTTCCACGGGCATCACGAGACTGGGAATATTTAATAATGAAAATACATATCTGTGGCAAAGTACGCCCATGGTTGTAGGTATTCAACAACCCTTGTTCCAGTTTAATAATTTAAAGTGGAGAAGCCGGATGGAACCTCTGCAATATGAAATTGCACAGAAAGAGTATGTGGAGGAGATGGAAGATATTGCTATGACCGTAACGCAGCGTTTCTTTGACGTCTATCTGGCTAAAATAAACCTTGAAAATGCTGAGTTTAATGTAGCTCGAAACGATTCTATTTATCAGATTTCACAAGGTCGATATAACGTTGGAAGTATTGCTGAAAATGATTTATTGCAAAGCGAGTTGGCTTTGCGTAATGCTGAATCTTCCCTTACAACCGCACAAATTGAATTTGAACGAGTTCTTAATGAATTTAAAATTTTGCTGGGTTATCCCACAGATGTTGAACTGGATTTAGAACCACCGCAGGAATTGCCGGAAATTGATGTTGATATAGTTAAGGCTCGTCAGCTGGCACTCGATAACAACAGTGAGGCCCTTAATTATAGACTGAGTGAAATACAGGCTGATCGGAATTTGGCACAAGCCAAAAATGAAGCCAGTCTGGGACTAACACTCAATGCCAACTATGGATTGAATCAAACTTCTAAAGATTTTTCTGACCTGTACAGGGATCCGGAAAATCGTCAGTTTGTAAGTCTGGGTTTTGAAGTTCCTATCTTTAATTGGGGAAAACAGCGTGCCCAGATCAATGCTGCACGAAACCAGCAGCAGGAAGTAGCAAATAGTATTGATTTTCAGCGGCGGCAGTTTATGCAGCAAATTGATTATACCGTCAGCCAGTTTTTACAATTAAGGGGACAGGTATTACTGGCAGCCCAGGCGGATACTATTGCACAGCGCCGCTATCAGGTAGCGCAAAACCGCTACTTGATCGGTAAAATTGATATTACCAATCTATACATAGCCCAAGATGAAAAAGATTCCGCCCGACAGGCATATATAAGAGAGCTCCGCACATTTTGGACCGGCTGGTATGAATTGCGCGGCTTGACCCTTTATGATTTTGAGGATGATGAACCGATAGCTTATGACTACGAGTAGTTATATGCTGGACAGCGTTGTGAATACTTGCCAAAAGTAATGTGGCAAGAAGTAATTTTTTTTGAGTATAGTTTTCTTTCTATTTCGCTTTTTGAAAAAAAACGTTCTATTTGCTTGCAATTTATTTGCAATTCTATAAATTGGAAAGGTTATAAAATATAATTGACAAAAAAGGTGTGGCTTTATGAGTAAAGATCAGAAGGATGGGAAGGAGAAGGCTAATGATATATCGCGCAAGGATTTTTTAAGTACTTCAGCAGCTGCTGCGGCTGGTTTTTTTGTAGTACCCCGGCACGTGTTAGGTGGACCGGGTTATAAAGCACCGAGTGACCGACTGAATATTGCATGCATCGGTGTAGGAGGTATGGGAGCCTCAAATACAGAGTCGCTATCTGACTTAGGCGAAAATATCTATGCGCTTTGTGATGTAGATGAAGATTATGCTGCAGATACACTATACAGCTATCCTAAGGCCAAGCGCTATGTTGACTTTCGGGAAATGCTAGAAAAGGAAGATGAAATAGATGCGGTGATGGTAGCTACTCCTGATAATACCCATGCAGCTATTGCTATTTATGCAATGGAGAGAGGGAAGCATGCTTTTGTACAAAAGCCCCTTACGCGTACTATTTATGAATCCCGCCGGATGGCAGAGGTAGCTGAGGAAGCTGGTGTAGCCACGCAGATGGGGAACCAGGGTCATGCTTATGAAAGTACCTATAAGATTGTAGAGTACATCCGTCAGGGAGCGATCGGGGAAGTTTCAAAAGTTGATTGCTGGACCAATCGTCCTATGGGATATTGGCCTCAAGGTGCCGACGTTGAGCAGTCTGATGAAATGCCAGTTGTTCCATATACCATGCACTGGGATTTATGGATTGGCCCGTCGCCCTATCGTCCCTACCATCCTGATATCGCTCCTTTTGCCTGGCGAGGCCGATGGGATTTCGGTGCAGGTGCATTGGGAGACATGGGGGCACATATTATGGACCAGCCTTACTGGGCGCTTGATTTAGGGATGCCTGAACAAGTACATGCCAGCTCTACACCTTTCAATAATGAGGCATTTCCGCTCGGCTCATCCGTACACTATACATTTCCAGCTAAAGGAGATCGTGGTGAAGTGGAACTCAACTGGTATGATGGGGGATTACTGCCTCCGCGACCGAAAGAACTGGAAGACGGTAAACAGATGGGAGCTAGTGGTGGCGGAATGATCTTTCATGGTTCGGAGGGTAAGCTTATGGCCGATGTATATGGACAGAATCCTAGGTTTATTCCCGAATCGGATATCGATGAAATCGGAGAGCCGGAAAAGACGATGGAGCGTTCTCCTGGTATCCATGAAGAATGGGTGGAGGCAGCCAAGGGTAACGGAACAACTTCCTCAAACTTTGAATATGCGGCAGCGCTTACTGAAACAATGTTGGTTGGTAATATGGCTATTCGTTTTAAAGATTCGAATAAAAAGCTTCAGTGGGATGCGGAGAACATGCGTGTGAAGAATCTGGAGGAAGCTAATGGGTGGCTGGATGATCGCAACGATTTCCGCACTGGATGGAGAGAGATTATTGGCTAAGCATAAATCTACCTGCTAAAAATTAATAAAATTCTCAATCCTGAAAGGATTAAAATCCTTTCAGGATTGCTTTTTATGGGTAATACCTCAAACGGCTAAAAAGGGACTAAATATTGTAACTTCAGGCTTTTTAGATTCATAAAATTTCACTTCTGCTTTATTACTGTTTCCGTCAGCTAGATCAGGTCGAAGAGATGCCAGCTCCTTAAATTAAATCATATTCTTGTGGAGTTTGGAACCCCGCATTGAGAGAGAACAGTTCACTTGCTAAATGGACCGCCCGGTTTATCAGAAACGCCAATGCCAATACCACCCGTTTGCTCGTTATTTTGGATGTCATTGGCAGCAAAAAAGAGAAAGTATTGATCGTCTTTTTGAATGATAGACGGAGCCCACATAGCGCTGTCGGCCCAGGCCACGGCAGCGGTATCAATAATCTGTTCGTGTTTGGTCCAGTTGACTAAATCCGGGGAAGAGAAAGCATCCATATGGACCTATTCGGCGTAGGGAGCCGAAAAGGTGGGAAAAATCCAGTACTGATCTCCAAAAA
>JBEPXF010000249.1:0-5083 GCA_041642075.1 Fodinibius sp. | reverse complement strand
GACTTAATAGTAAGTTAGCAGGGCAAGAGGGAATGCTTCTTGCCCTGTTTTGTTTTAAATAGTCTTGTAAATTAGTTGATCTTTTTTGAAAAATAAGAATATGACTAACAAAGACGAAAAGTGGATGGAACTGGCTCTGGAAATTGCAAAACGCGGGGCCGGGCATGTTTCCCCTAATCCTATGGTCGGTTGTGTAATTATATCGGGAGATGGAAAGAAGATTGGGCAGGGATATCATGAACGATATGGGCAGGCCCATGCAGAGCAAAATGCGGTGGATGATGTTGTTGATCCCGACCTTTTAGATGGAGCTACAGTTTATGTAACGCTTGAACCCTGTGCTCACCAAGGCAATACACCTCCCTGTTGTGAGATGTTGTCGACTCTCCCTATTGATCGTGTAGTTGTGGCAATGGAAGATCCTACCCCTAAAGTTTCCGGTAAGGGAATAGAGCACTTGCGAAATCATGATATTACTGTTGATGTGGGAGTACTTGAAGAGGAAGCAAAGCGGCTAAATGAGTTTTTCTTGCATCATCAAACGTTTAACCGGCCGTTTGTAACCCTTAAGATTGCTCAGACACTGGACGGATATATTGCAGCACCGGATGGGAATTCGGAATGGATTACTGGTACTCAGTCTAGAACATTGGTCCATGAGTGGCGCAGCCGGTATGATGCAGTTATGGTGGGCCGTAATACGGCTTTGTTGGATAATCCTCGCCTTACAGTGCGACATGTAGAAGGACGTCAGCCCCATCGCATTGTGATAGATGGCCCCCTGGAATTGCCGGATGATTTGAATCTTTTTACTGATCAGTATGAGGAAAAGACTATTGTACTGACCCACAATGAGGAAAAGTTCACCAATGAAGCCGATCCAATGCTTAGCATACTTAAATCGGATTATTTCCGGGGTAAGACTTTGCTAATTGATGAAAAAGAAGGGCATACTGATCTCAAGAAATCACTAAGAGAACTGGGGAAATTGCCTCTTACATCTATTTTAGTAGAAGGGGGGCAAAATTTGAATTCTGCACTGCTAAGTGAGAAACTGGTTGATAAGGTAGAATGCTTTATTGCTCCTAAAATATTGGGAGGAGGCACCAAATCGGTGCTGGGCGTTGGTATTAACAGGATGGAGGAAATTATGGAATTCAGAGAGGTGAAATGGCGGCAGGTAGGCCAGGATTTATTGTTCACAGGATATTTTTAAAACAAAGCTAACGTATGTTTACAGGAATTATACAAGAGGTTGGTACGATATCGGCCGTCAAGGATTTACAGGGAGGCAGGGAGCTGACTATTGAATGTTCTTTTGCAGATGAGCTTCAGGTCGATCAAAGTATCAGTATTAATGGAGTTTGCCATACCGTTACTGCGTTTGATGAAAACGGCTTCACGGTACAAAGCGTAGAAGAAACGCTTCGAAAAACAAATGTTGGTGATTTAACACAAAATGATTTTGTCAATTTAGAGCGCTCACTTCGCCCCGATCAATTATTGGATGGTCATTTGGTGCAGGGCCACGTAGATGCAATTGGTAGCATTGAAAAAATAGAGAAGGAAGGAACTGATTATCTGTTTACCATCTCCTATCCGGATGAATACCAATCCCTTATTGTAGGCCGCGGGAGTATAGCTGTGGATGGGATCAGTCTTACGGTGGCTAATGAAAGTGATAGTCGGTTTATCATTGCTATTATTCCCTATACGTATAATCATACAAATTTGAATGCCAGAGAAACCGGGGATTCCGTGAATTTGGAGTTTGATGTACTGGGGAAATATGTTGTGAAATATATGAAGAACCGGGAGGGTTAAAATCCTCGTGGGGCTCCACGACCGGTAGTACTTGAACTCCGTTCAAGATTGTTGAGAATCGGAAGTTTCTGGATAATACCCTGCAATCGGCCGGCATCAATACGCAACGAAAAGAAATAATACTGTGATTCTCCAAAGGGATTCATAGTAAATGAAAGGTTCCAGCAGTGTAGACGTCTGTTAAGAGAAAATTGGGAAGGGGTTAATTCTTTACGAACAAAATCATATCCAATTTGGGTACGGAAATCCCACTTGGGAGTTAGTTTAAGATTAATATTACTTGCATTTATCGTGGCAGAGGTTTGGTTTGATCCTGTGGGATTTAAATTCCAGCGGTAGCTGAGATTGACGGAAAAGGAAAAGGGTGAACTGAAATCCTGTACCGGTTGCCGATTGAAGTGGGGATCTACCGGATGAAATATGCTTTGATTAAGCGGATCGTAATTTTCGGGGTAGCTTGGTTCCTGATTACTGGTTTGTAGTCCGCTACTTCTACCCCAATCAAAGGAATAACTGGTACTGGCTGAGAATTGAGTCATCTCAAAGGGTTTCCCCGAATTGGTCAGTAAAAATTTATCAATTTTTGTTCCCCGTTCATTTCGCTCATAGAAATTAAACCGTGCATTTGCACGTATATTCATTCCATCAATTATACCCGCCGATATTGAGGTGTTTAAGTCAGCTAGTTTAAGACTGTCAGCGGCAAAATTATAACTTGAGCTAAGGCTAAGCCGATCAATTAATCGAACAACATTCTCTTGTTTTTCACCCGTGGAATCCCGTTTAACTTGTTTCCCTTCAAAAGTATTGTCGATACTAAATCCGAGTGACTGCTGTTCGCCGCGGCTAGGACCACTGAAAACTTCATTTTCAAAAATTGAATAACGTTGGGTTGGCACAGTTCCATCCACTTGTTCAGTTGTATCAGTTTGTACTGTACGGTAAAAACCCCAGAAATTGCTGCTGAAATCGGGACGATAGCTGAGGGACAGGGAAGGCCGTAACGTATGGCGAAAACTCTCATAGCTGCCGATACTAGCATTCATGAGCCCATAAACGGTAGTAGAGAAGTTCAGGCCTGTTGAAAAGTCACGTGCTGTAGTAAATCCACTTACTCGTTCTTCTTCCACCCTGTTGGAATCGGGATTAAAAGACTTTTGCGTTGTTTTGGGGAACCAGTATTCATTGTAATTGGCACTAGCACTCAAATTGACAAAGCGACTGGATAAAATTTGCCCCAGGCTGATATCGGCCTGCTGGCGGAATCCATATTCATAATGTTCTGTATTTCCTGTGGCTTCTTCGTACTTGGCAGGATCTCGCAGGGCCTCAAACCAATTATAGCGGGCAGAGTCTTGCCGGATAGGAGAAAAGTCAAACTCCGAGTCAAAAGTATTTTGATAGCTTATTGAGATATTTTCGTACCACTTGGAGTTTTGTGAGGTGGTTTGGCTATTTTCAAAAGGAGAAAATCGCTTTAAGCTGAAGTTCATATCAGGACCGGAAAGGCGTGTTCTGTTCGTCTTGAAATTTTGATTTTGACGAACAGAAATATTGAAATTATAAAGGTTTTCCGGATGACGATAACGGTAATTGACGTTAGAACTAGTACTGGTTTCCGCGCGATCAGTGGGATCGTAAGAGTTTTGCTGGTAATAGTCTGCGGTACGCAGGTTTATATTGGTATTAAAACTGGCATAGGGAGAAATATCCTGCTGGTGGGAAATGCTAAGCCTTTTCTGTACGCTGGTAGAAAAATCGGGATCTGTTGGTTCCAGACCCTGCCGTTCTTTGGAATATCCTAACTGAATACTACCGTTGAACTTGTTTCGGAGGCGATAATTTGTTTGTGCATCTACAAAATAAGTGCCCGAGGTAAAGATATCCATAGACGCTTGCCCCGTTATATAGTCATTAAAATATTGGAACCATCCGAGGTTTTGAAGTCCTATACCCCTTGTTTGTTTATTTTGAAAAGCGTAAGTAGGCTCCAGGATTCCCGATTGCTGCCGGTCAAACTGGCCCGGCAAATATCCGAAAGGGAAAACAAGCGGATAGGGAATATCCAGAATGTACAGGCGTGCCCGTTCAAAAAAGACTTTTTCCTCATCTACCACCTTCATACGGTCTGCTTTGATATAATAGTGTGGATGATCGAGCGTACAAGTTGAGTAGATGGCATCTTCCATGAAGATGACGTGTGGGTCTGTCTTTTTTACACGGGTACCAATAATATTCCCATCCTGTATGTTAACGCGAGCTACTTCAAACCGACCTTTTTCGGTTTTATAATTATAATCTATACGATCGCTGCGTACTTCATCACTTTCACGAACGAGAACCGGCTTCGAAAGTGTATCTTCCGGTGTTTGTGTATTGGCGCTTACAAGATTGTTATCAATATCCATTGACACTTTACCCGCCTTTAGCTGGCCGGAAGTATGAGTAACCGAAGCTGACCCATAGAGTGTAGCAGTGCGGCTGGTGTCAAAAACAAAAACCAGTGAATCGCTTGATTGAAAATTTACCTGCCCTTCCTGCTCAGGCTGGTTCGAAATGCCTCCACCTTGTTCTTGTTGCTGCTGTTGCCGTTGTTGCTGCTGGCGCTGCTGTTGGCTACTGGGATCTGAGCGAGTGGTTTCGGTCTGGCCTCTATCCTGGGCCATTAAGGTTGGTGCAAAAGTCAAATAAAGCAGAAGGAATATACACCCACACAATACAAATTTTCTTTTGGGATATGTTTGACTTCTGTTCATTTAACGATATTGCTGAGCACCGAAATGAATTATGGGAGCGAAAAATCCCATAAAATGAAAAATATAAATAAGAGATAGCTTAGTATAAGGCAGATGTTCTAAGAAATGAAGTGTAAAATATGAAAAGACTATTCCACTTCTTTTATTTTGTACACTGTTTCTCCTTCTCTTTTCATGCCATATTCTTCCCGTGCAATTCGCTCCAGGAGATTGGGATCGGTTTTTAAATCCTCAATTTTCTCTCTAAGGATATGGGTTTCTTCCTGAAGCTCCTGCTTCTTTTCCTGAAGATCATTCATCTGGTTGTTGAGTTGAATTCGTGTCCATATACTATAAGTATCAATAAAGGCAAACCAGACAAAAAGAAATCCTCCTAGGATAAGACCGAGAAATGATTTACGCCATCTAAGTGGATTGAAATGCTGAAGGTTCATACAGCTTGTGGATAGTGTTTATATCTGTTGATCTCAAAGATAGCTTAAAAAAAGGATGAAACGCAATGA
>JBEPXF010000248.1:0-5115 GCA_041642075.1 Fodinibius sp. | reverse complement strand
AAGGTGATTCCTTTTTGTGTAGAATCAGCCAGCAGGGGTTTATAGGATTCAAATGAAGTGGATGTATTTTTATCTGGTACAACAATTAGTGCCGGCCCCTGACCATTCAAACGGGTCACCTGCAGATAGCCGGCCTCTTGTCCAATATATGGATCATAAAATGAGCACTTCGCATGGGCTTCTTCCAAATCACGCTCATGCAGGATATTATTAAAAATCATGGGGATACCAAGTCCGCCCACCTCAACAGCTTCATTACCCGTATTTTTCTAATTCAAAGCTTAATACAAGATGGCCATCTTTTACCTGCCAGTATCGGCGGACCTGCAACGGGATATCCTTTGCGAATGTAGGATTAAGCAGCGCACCTGCCAGATATGATGATGCCTCAAATGCTTTTACCGGAACACGCTTATCGGCTGTTGAGTACCTGGTCCATTCACCGGTTTTTCCCTTCCTTAACCGTAGTGTTAAGTCTCCCAAATGGTAATAACCATCTCCATTGCGCCGCTCCAACCAGTCGGCGGGCGTAAAATCGAAGCCACCTTCCCCTTTGGGCTCTAATGCAGCTACTGTTTGTGAAGCCTTGACAAGCTTCAGCCGAAAGTCTGGGGTTTCAAAATCCAGGTAACCTTGTTCAAGTCCCAGTATAGGAGTGATATTATCCGTTTCATCATTTTGGGCAGATGCACCTGAATTTACACACAAAATTAAAAGCAGTGCATATAAAAATACCAGCAAAACCTTCCTTCCATAGAATTTCATATCTGTATCTACCTAATACTTTTAGTTCGAATATAGCTAGATCATTATTGGCAATTCTTTGGTGGAGTTGTCTTCCCAAAAATATTTAATCTCTTTAATTGCCATTTCCCGGTTATGAATCCGATCCCACCACGTTCCCGTTTTAATACTACTCTGTGACAATTTGTATAGCAGATAATATTTGAATTCAATCCCTAAATAAAAATTCTTTTTACATAATTTAGTAGATCAGAAAATTTTGGACAATCTGTTATAGTATAGTTCCACAGAGACTGAGAACGGTACGGGATAAATCTCTGCCTCATACATTTTAATTCAGTAAATGTCCCCTTTGGATATTCATTAAAAAGGCTTCACAAATCCTAAAAAGGTATTCATCAATACCAACATATAAACCAATAGCGACACCCGATAGGCGGCCGACCATTTATTGGAAATATCATTAGTCATCACTTGATCGGACTTCCGAATCTCTCTTTTAAGAGCCCGGCTTCGTTTGACGGAAAATCCTATAAACATCAAAATAAGTACAAAGAAAAGCTGTTTTACGGCGAGCCAAGTATGCCCCTGAAAGTCAAACCATCCCCATTGTGGACCCCCTTCCAGTGAAACCATCCCTCCTCCGGATATCAAAATTCCCAGAGCAGCCAGATGGGCACCTATGTTCGTGGTTAAACGTTCGTACCGGATATATTGCCGTTTTCGGTGGGCATCATTCTCTTCCCTGACTTTGGAGGCCAACAAAAGGCTCCCTGCAAAAGCCAGCAACCATATTACATAGGAATAGACATGGAGAGAATAAAACGTTTGATATGGCATGGTTACTCAGGCCACCGAAATATTTTTAAGATCACACCTTGGAATTGCTAAAAATATCCTCGATCAAATGGCCGTATTTATCCTCTACAATGCGTCGTTTTACTTTTAGGGTGGGTGTCAGCTCACCGCTTTCCACCGTAAATTCATTGGAAACCAATCTGAAATCACGGACTTTTTCATGTGAAGCCAATTCCTTGGAATAGCTGCGTATCTCCTGCCGGTAAATCTTTTGTACTTTTTCTTTATTAATTAGCTCACTTATACTTTCAAAACTCATGTTCTCATCCTTGGCATAATCCTCCAGAGCTTCAAAGTCAGGTACAATCAGAGCGGCCATATACGGTTTTCGCTCTCCTACAACCACCAATTGATCAATCCACTTACTGGTTTTAAAGAGGTCCTCTATAGGTCCCGGATAGATGTTTTTCCCTCCGGCGTTTACAATCATATGCTTGATGCGATCGGTGATTTGAAGTTTCCCATCCACAAATTTACCAACATCACCGGTATGGAGATATCCTTCATTATCAATCATTTCACGCGTGGCCTCATCATTTTTCCAATATCCCTTCATTACATTGGGTCCCTTACATAAAATCTCTCCCTGCTCGGTATCTATGGAAGTCGGATAATCTTCGCCACTCAGTGCGGTCACAATCTCATTGTCTTCCAGGCGCTGAATTGCTACCGTTACACCAGGAAGCACTTGTCCAACGGTTCCCATTTTTTCATTTCCCAACGTATTGCAACACATAATTGGGGAAGTTTCCGTCAATCCATAACCCTCAATGATATTCAGGCCGGCGCCCATAAAGAAAGAACCTATTTCTGCCGGCAAGGCCGCACCGCCGGAAACAAAAAACCGTATACGTCCACCGGTACGTTCTTTCAACTTATTAAATACCAGTTTATCCGCCAGTTTCTTCTGCATCGTTACCAGTCCGCGTTCTCCGTCAGCGTATTTTTGGCCAACGGACTGTGCCCATTCAAATATCTTCTTTTTAACGGCAGACCCTTCTTCAACGCTCTTTGTTACGAGATTGTATATTTTTTCAAACAGGCGGGGTACACTCATAACAATCGTAGGACTGGCTTCTGTCATATTTTTAGCCACCGTATCTACGCTTTCAGCATAATAGATTTCAGCTCCTCCGGCCAGCATGGCATAGTATCCAGCCGTTCGTTCAAAAGAATGGCAGAGCGGTAAAAAAGAAAGACAGCGGTCATCTTCCTTAATATTAATAAGCTGATGAGCTGCCTTAATATTACTTACAATATTTCGATGAGTTAGCATCACCCCTTTGGGCTTTCCAGTCGTTCCGGATGTATAAATAAGTGTTGCTAAATCTTCCGGAGTGATCGATTTACTCCGTTTACTTATCTCCTCCTCCATTTCAGGATATCTCTTCATCCCTTCTGCCATCGCATCCTCGAACAGCATGACATAAGGCTCATCCAAATAGCTCTCAACATTAGGTTCATCAAACGCAATAACCCGGTGAAGATCATCACATCTGTCAAAAATTTCGTGCGCTTTTTTAAGCTGTATCCCGGTAGAGACAAAAAACAGTTCTGCTCCCGAATCCTGCAGAATATACTCGCACTGTCTGGCGGGAAGTGTGGTATAGATGGATACATTAATTCCGCCAATAAGCTGTAGTGCCAAATCCACTAAGGCCCATTCATACCTGTTTTCACTTAAAATACCAACGCGGTCGCCGGGCTCAACACCTCTCTCAATTAAAAAGGCTGCCAAATGATGAACATCTTCTGATACCTGATCCCAGTTTATCGTTTCATAGGGAGCATCACTGGTCAGTTTGCGCGCAAATGCAGTTTTATCGGTCCCGCGATATTTTTTTGCAAGGTTCTGAAAAAGCTCAGTTAGTGTTTCAAACGCTACTACTGTAGGCATATAATTATAAATTTTATTACTAATTAATTAGCCGCAATACCCCATGCTATACTTGATCTTAGGATAGATAAAATTAATATAACATTTTGAAATGAAACTTCAGCACTTCCTATTTTGTAATATAATAAAGGAATTGTTGAAAGGATCTTATTTTATTCAGTATTTCTATTCCTTATATTAAAAGAAAAATGATAGCATGGCACATCCTGCAAAAGAAGAAACAATTGATCTCGTAAAAGAAATTTTTAGCTCTTATTTAAAGGAGCACAATCAGCGGCAAACTCCTGAGCGCTTTATGGTACTTGAAGAAATATACCGGGCCGATGGTCATTTTGATGCTGATGATATCTTTTTCAATATGAAGGAAGGTGGAACGCGGGTCTCCCGCGCCACAGTCTATAACACGCTCGACCTACTTGTTGAATGCGGGTTAGTGCAACGTCAACAATTTGGTAAAAACCAGTATCATTACGAACGAGCATATGCCTATCAACAGCACGATCATATAATTTGCAAAGAGTGTGGTACCGTACTCGAATTCTGTGATCCACGTATTCAAGAAATAAAGGATATGATGGAAAAAATCCATGAAGTTAATATCACCGGACACTCCCTGCACTTCTTCGGGGTTTGCAAGGATCAGGAAGCCTGCAAAGAGCGCCAGGAAGCAGATGAGAAGGAACCTTCTACTGCATAATCAAGTGTTCATACCTTTCCACTAATAACACTTTTTATAAACCGTTTCCCGTTTAGTGACTAAAAACAGCTATTATGTCATCCTGAACTCGTTTCAGGATCTCATAATAATTAGTATCGTTGATACGAGAGCGGAAAGAAGATCAACGTAGACTACCCTGCGAGATCCCGGATCAAGTCCGGGATGACATAGAGTTACCATAAAAAGCCAACCGCTAAACGGGTTATATGTACCACACTTTAATTTACCATAAACGACTGCGCCTCTTTTATTCCATTAGATAAGCCGGCTGATATCCACAGCTGCACTGCAGGTGACCGTGTGCATCCGTTCGGGCATGCCAGTCAAAATTAGCGGGATACCCTTCCTGCTCCCACCAGAACGGCAGCCGTTCTTTCTCTCGCATTCCCATTTCATTCATAGTAGCGGCATCGTACAGCCTGCCATTAACCATTGTATGTGTTACCTTTTCCGTATCGCGAATATTCTGCAGTGGATTTCCATCAATGACAATCAGATCTGCAAGCTTTCCTTCTTCAATAGATCCCAGCTCATGATCCATCCCCAGGTATTGGGCTCCATTAATGGTGGCAACCCGCAGTGCTTCCAGCTCGGTCATTCCTCCCTGGTGCATCATCCAAAGCTCCCAGTGTGCTCCAAGCCCCTGAAGCTGTCCGTGTGCACCCAAGTTCACATTTACGCCCTTGCGTAACAAATTTTTAGCGGTTGCTGCACTCAATATATGTCCGTTTTCGTACTCTTCCTGCGGAATCATCGTCCGGTGACGTGATCTGGAATCGACAATACTGCGGGGCGTAAAATTAAGCAGCCGCTCTTTCTCCCAGACCTTGGTGTTCTGATACCAATAATACTCCCCGCTCACACTTCCATAATTGACGACCAGCGTGGGTGTGTAGTC
>JBEPXF010000247.1:0-5116 GCA_041642075.1 Fodinibius sp. | reverse complement strand
AGCCCGGTCAAATTGCGCCCTGGTATAACTTTCAAAGTCAGCCGTGGGAATGTGATTTTCTTTCATAAACTCGTTGGCAAATTTCTTGCTGCCTTCCAGCTGAGCCGCATACTTAGAGGGACCAAATACCTTATGTCCCTCAGCCTCCAGAAAATCAGTAATACCGGCAACCAGCGGCTGCTCCGGACCTACAATTGTTAAATCAATATCCTGTTCCTCTACAAAAGACAGAATCCCATCGAAATCATCGAGGGAAAGATCCACATTCCTGCCGATTTCTTCAGTGCCGGGATTACCCGGAGCAATAAAAAGCGTATCCAATTGATCGGATTTTGCAATGCTCCAAGCCATCGCATGTTCTCTTCCGCCACTACCTAAAAGTAAAACGTTTAAGCCCATAATATTTTAAGAAAGATTATCTGCTATTTTAATGATATCAGTAAAGCTATCGGCTTTTAGAGAAGCTCCGCCAATCAATCCTCCGTCAACATCAGACTGGCTTAACAGTTCTTCAGCGTTATGGGGCTTCATGCTTCCGCCATATAGAATCTGAATACGGTCTGCAGTATCCTGACTATATAAGTCAGCAAGCACCTCACGTATCATGGCATGCATTTCCTGGGCCTGATCTGGGGTTGCCGTTTCGCCCGTTCCTATTGCCCATATTGGCTCATAAGCAATAACCAGTTTTTCGGCTTGTTGTTCCTCAACTCCAATCAGAGCGGCTTCAACCTGTTTGCGTACCACCAGCTTATGTTCATTTGCTTTACGCTGTTTCAGGGATTCTCCCACGCAAATAACGGGACGCAATCCATCTTCAAGAGCCTTTACTGTTTTAGCATTTACCGTTTTATCGGTCTCCCCGAAATACTGGCGACGCTCTGAGTGCCCCAATATTACATATTCACAGTTAACCTCCTTAAGCATTTGTGTACTGACTTCGCCCGTGTAGGCACCGTTATCCTCCGAATGTACATTTTGTCCTCCCAGGGCAATGCCTTCAGCTTTCTCAAGTTCTTCTGAAGCAGTTTTTAAAGAAATAGTTGGCGGACATACCAACACATCTACGTGATCAGGGATGGTTACTCCACTGTCTTTAATGCCCTGAAGCAAATCGGCTGTTTCTTTAGGGCCGCAATTCATTTTCCAATTACCTGCAACTAATAAATTTCTCATAATAAAATTATTGATCTTAGTTTAAAAGAGTTTGAATTCCCTTGATAACTTCCTGGTACTCTTGGCCTACATATTTACGTATAATTTCTCCTTCACTGTTTACTAAAAATCGCGTCGGTATTAGGCGAATATTAAATTTTTCCAACAGCTCATCGCGATCAAATGCCTGTGCATCGGCAACCGGCCAAGCCCGTACTCGTTCATCAAAAAAAGCATCTACTGTTATTTGACTTTCATCAAGTGGAATAGTAACCACCTCTAAATTATAATTTTTGTATATGCTATGAATAACGACCGTACGATCAAATTGTTCCTGATAAAGCTCGTTAGACAAACGCGTAATTTCAAGAATATATGGGCGGCCCAGCAGTGAATCACGACTTATGGTTTCCCCGTTACTGTTAAATTCAAAAGAAGGCAGTTCATCCCCCGGCGAAAGATAGTTCAGGTCATAGTCTATAGATTCAGCCCATTCCATAGCCACAGAATCCTCGGTATACTCCTCTCGAAATTCATCCAGTCTTTCCTGTGCTGCAGATATACGAGCACTATCGTACAGCAACTTTATTCGTTCCCTGGCAATATTTTTAAGCTGTTGCTTTCCTTCCGTAATATCAGAAAGTGTATCAAGATAAGCCAATGTGGGCTGTAATCCCCTACTCTGTGCCAGATAGCCTTTGCCATAGTTGAGACCTAAATGTACTAAGTCATCGTTGTCCTGAATGGAACGAATGCGATTCATCATTTTCTCACCGTTCCAGCCCTGCAATAGGCGAATGGCTTCAGCCGCCGCAAGCGATCCGGCACGGGTTTCCTCATTTTCCTGATAGAGTTCGAAATAAAGATCGCTCCATTTATCTAGCTCTTGCTCTAGTGAGTCACCACTTAATTCTCCGGCATTGGCATATCTTGCTATACGCTGAAATCCACTATTCAGTCGACCAAGTTGTTGCATGGCATCGTGTTCGTGCGAAGAAATATTAAGAGTCTCTTCAAGATTTGAAAGATCACCGGTAATTTCCAGGGTATCATCTTCAGCAAGAATCACTCCGAAACGACCGATATTGTTTCCGTCCTTACTGATATAAACGGGATATCTTCCTTTCTCCCGAAATAAAGCACTGCCATTAAAATGTCCGGATGAATCTGTTTCCTGGTGAAATAAGGTATCGGGATTTGATTCAACAGAATCTTGTTTTACAATTGTTAGACTAATGGGAAGCAGGTTGTTATCCCCAACGTTCGCACTCTCCGAGGTGGTAAACTGTCCCTTTACTATAGCCTGCCTGGAATCATCACCAGAGGAACAACCCCAAAATAACAGAGCTGTACTGATGATAAGCAGAAGTCCATTTCTTTTCATATTCCGAAATTAATCGTTATTACTACCCCTTAAGCCCCAGTAAATTTCTACGAATTATCGAGTCGATCGCTAACAAGTTCCCGGACCAGTTGAGGATTGGCTTTGCCCTGCGATTTTTGCATTACCTGGCCAATAAAAAACCCAATGAGCCCTTTCTTACCATCCCGATAACGTTCAGCCTCATCCGGGTGGTTCTCAATTACTTCATCCACAATAGGTTCAATAAAACTGGTATCAGATACCTGAATTAAGTTCATTTCCTTGGCCAAATCTTCTGCCGACTTATCCTCTTCGAGCATTGCATCAAAAATCTCAGTCATAGCAGAAGAGTTAATTTTATCCTCCTCGCGAAGAGTTACCAATCCAGCAAGACGCTCTTCCGAAACGGGAAATTCCTTAATATCAATACTCCGTTCATTCAGTACCCGCAGTACTTCCGACAATATCAGGTTCGATACCGCTTTGGGACTGTCAACATGTTCAAGCACCTCTTCATAAAAATCAGCCAGATATCGACTTTCTGTCAGCGTCTGTGCATCATCCTCACTCATTCCGAACTCTTCAACAAAACGCTTTTGCCGTACATCGGGCATTTCCGGAAGGCTTTCTTTTATATCCTCAAGCAGCTCATCCGTTACCATAACCGGGGGAATATCTGGTTCCGGAAAGTAACGATAGTCGTGGGCTTCCTCTTTGGTACGCATAAGGCGTGTTTCCATCTTATTGGCATCCCATAACAAAGTCTGCTGCACTACTTTACCACCTGACTCAATGAGATCAATCTGGCGGTCAATTTCATATTCGATAGCTCGCTCAACATTGCGAAAGGAGTTCATATTCTTAAGCTCCGTCCGTGTCCCAAATTCTTTTTGTCCCTTGGGCCGTACCGAAACATTGGCATCACAACGGAGACTCCCCTCTTCCATATTACCGTCACAAATCTCAAGATACTGCACGATCTGCTTAATTCGCTTCAGGTACTCATAGGCTTCCTGAGCTGTTCGAATATCGGGTTCTGAAACAATCTCGATAAGAGGCACTCCGGCCCGGTTTAAATCAATAAGTGTATTAAAAGGATCCTGATCGTGAATAGATTTACCCGCATCTTCCTCCATATGGATGCGCGTAATACCAATATCCTTGCTGTACTCATCCAAATTGATGGTAATATTCCCATCGTGGCAGATAGGAGTCTCATATTGGGATATTTGATATCCCTTGGGCAAGTCGGGATAAAAATAATTCTTACGGGCAAAAATTGATTTTCGAGCGATACTACATTCAGTGGCCAACCCCATTTTAATGATATAGCGCACCAGGTTTTCGTTTAGAACAGGCAGGGTACCTGGATGTCCCAGACATAAAGGAGTCACCTGCGTATTGGGGGATCCGCCAAATTCCGTAGAAACCGGTGCAAATGCCTTACTTTCTGTTAGTAACTGGGCATGGACCTCCAGCCCAATAACTGCTTCATATTCTTGCGAACTGCTCATAAAAGATAGTTAATTACCGATTCGATTTTATGGCGAAAGATATTAAACCTCATGGACATTTATTAATCTATTTATGAGATTTTATCTTTCAAATAAAGAATGAAAAGCCTCGTAAATCAGCTTTGGCGTTTCAGGTAATCTATCACCTGCTGAACCCCCTCTTCAGGTGTAATATCAGTCGTATCGATATCCAACTCAGGATTTTTCGGTTCTTCGTAAGGATCACTGATACCGGTAAAATTGTCGATTTCTCCCTTCCGGGCTTTTTCATAGAGCCCCTTTACATCCCGGCGTTCGCACTCTTCCAGCGGTGTAGAGATAAATACCTCCGTAAAATCCTCACACATATCACGAACAAAATCCCGCGCATCCTGATAAGGAGAGATAAAGGATGCTACGACAAAAACCCCGTGTTTCTGCAGGAGGCTTGCAACAAATCCCACCCGCTTAACGTGACTGTCGCGTTCCTCTTTACTGAATCCCGTTGTTGGAAAAACTTCGCGTACGGCATCTCCATCTAAATGCTCCACTTCATACCCCTCTTCTTTTAATCGGGCATAAACTTTTTCGGAAATAGTACTTTTACCTGAACCTGACAGACCGGTAAACCACAGAACTGTTGGTTTAAACTTCTTTTCTTCTGACATGAAATAATCCTTTGATATTGTTTATTACTCTTATTTAAAATTCGTAATTCTCTTTAAGGCCAATCATAAAGCCTTTGTTTCTTAAATCGGGCTTATTATAGGTGATCGGTGAATGATGGACACCCTCTTTTGCCGAATACCGGTAAACGCAATCTCCAGCTGCCACATCCCACTCCATCGTCGGTCCCATCCGGGGATAAATATCGGCTTTGCCTTCAGCAACCAGGCAAAATTTAATAGAACTGCCCGCCGGAATGGTTTCTTCTACATTCAGTCCCTTCTCTTTGAGCTTATTGATCAAATCATCAGAACCGTGCGAACGACTTTGAACAGCCGTTAGGCCCTCTCCGGTATCTGCAGCTTGAGAATATATTTTTTGAGGTTTTTCGTCGCCAACCTGTTTAAAAGATCCCAGTTTTTCGGTTGCGTAGTAAGTC
>JBEPXF010000246.1:0-5167 GCA_041642075.1 Fodinibius sp. | reverse complement strand
GAAAGGAAGAAGACAATAAGTAATCCCCTCTCTGAGTTATAGGGTATGGGTATTGAGAATAAAACCTCAATTGCAGAGTAGCTTCATAACCCTCCGGGGATGGGCGTCATCGTCCATCCCCTTTTTGCGGGTATCAATCATAGCGGATAGCATCCGCCGGTTCAACACCTGCTGCTCTACGGGCGGGATACCAACTGGCTAACAGGCATAGGATAAGACTGCCAAGCAACACAATACTAACATCTCCCATCTCGATATTCACAGGATAGGCATCAATAATAAAAGCAGAGGAAAGCTCCAGCAATCCATATTGCTTCTGAAGCCAGCTTAGGAGCAATCCAAGTCCGCCTCCGATCACACAGCCGATGAGTCCGATATACAGTCCCTGGCGCATGAAAATAGATTTTATATCAGAAGGTGTAAATCCCATTGTCAACAGAACCCCGATATCCCTGTTTTTTTGGATAACAATCATCGTTAACGAGCCTATAATATTCAAGACGGCAACCAGTACTATAATCATAAGGATCAGATAGGAGCTCCATTTTTCAAGATACATAATATCATATAGTGGGCGCTGTAGATCATACCACGTAGAAACAGTATAATCAGTTCCCAAGCTTGCACTTACGGTATTTTTCACATCTTCGGCGGTTTGCGAATCGTTAAGGCGAAGATCAATGCCTGAAACCTGATTCCTGACCTCGAAAAGACGCTGTGCCGCCTCCATATCAATAAACACGGCAGGACCGTCTACAATCTGTATTTGGGAATAACTTCCCCTTATTTCAAACCGAAATTGTCGCGGAAGAGAAAACTGAGTAAGAGATTTTCTCATTCCGTTTGCACTTAAAAGGGCCACCTCGTCTCCTACATTTAGATTTAGTTCCCCCATTAGCTGTTCGGTTACCATCAGCCCGGGCTTCTTATTTCGGACTCCCAAATCAATTTCTCCGGATGTCAGATCTTTACTCAAATTATTTATTCCAGCATACTCCTCTATATTTATCCCCTTAACATCAACCACTTTATCACTTTTGTTACTGTGAGCCAGCAAAGCCTTTCCCTCTATATAGGAAGCCGAAGCAGTAATGTCCGGAATTTGAGATAGCTTCTGTTCCATATCACCCGTATAGAGAAAAGAATTACTTTCAACAGATTCAATACGTATATCCGGATCATTCTGCAATAAAATACCTTGGATGACCTCAAAAAAGCCGTTAAATACTGATAAAACGACAATTAATAATGCTGTTCCAACGGTTACGCCCGCAATGCTTATTAGTGTGAGGGTAGATATGAGTGAAATATGCTTCTTTGAGAAGAGATATCGCCGTGCTATAAAACCAGTTGTTTTCATACATCAAAGATAACCATTAAACAGAAAGATTACAGCTGCTGATATTTTTACAAATGAAAAGAACTTCCACTTATCGATCAACCACCTTCTCTAAAAAACGCTAATCCATGTCTTTATCAATTGGCAATTTAATGGAACTTCGCATGTGCAGATCGCGCTGTGGAAATGGAATTTCAACATCATATTTTTGAAAAGTGCGGACTATTGACTGGTTGAGTTCATTTCTAATCCGTGGATAATGTTTTACATCGGGAATCCATACTCGCAGCTCCATATTCCACGATGATTCGCCAAATTCAATAAGATGTACCTCCGGATCGGGGTTTTGCATTACACTCTTATTATTCTCAGCAACCTCTTCAAGTGCTTTTAAGACCGTATCAAGATCTGACTTGTAAGAAACCCCTACACCAATATCCAGACGGTAGCTGGGATCTCCATGCGAATAATTAATCACATTCTTGGAAACGAACTCAGAGTTTGGAACTATAATAAAAATATTATTGACCGTACGTACCATCGTCGCACGAATATTAATCTCGGTAACGTCTCCTTCAATATCACTAACAACCACCCGGTCTCCTACGCTTATTGGCCGCTCAAATAATATTATAAGTCCTGATATGAAGTTGGCCGTTACATTTTGAAGTCCAAAGCCAATTCCTACCGATAAGAGTCCAAATATTACCGTGAGGCTACTTAAATTAATCCCTACAAAATTAAAAGAGACTAAAACCCCAATCGTTATAATAGTATACTGGGTTATTCGTGAAAGTGTATAGCTGGTCCCCGGATCTATTTTAATACGCTTGAATACCCGCCTGTTAAGCGCCCGACGGGCAAAAATACCTGCCAGTATAAAAAAGGTAAGGAGTAATAAAAAAATAAGAATTGAAGCTACCGTTACCGGAGTCTCACTTATAGAGAATAATTGAAAACTAAGAACTTCACGGGCATAGTTAAGAAATTCTTCCCAGTTCATACATACCTACATTTATTAATAAAGAGTAGTAGTACTATAATGAAAAATGCTTCTCCTTCCAATATTACAATACAGGCATATTAACGATGCGGATATACCGAAATCACCGAAGATAACACTAAATATTTTGTATCGAGTTCATTTAATATTCCGTTAATTATTGAATATAGCAGTGGATTACGGTATTTTCATCGTTTCTTAAATACATAAGATTAATACCTAAACTTCCATTATGCGTATCATCATATTTGGTCCTCCCGGTGCCGGCAAAGGAACACAAGCAAAACTTATCAGTGAAGAGTACAATATTCCCCATCTTTCAACGGGAGAGATCTTTCGCACAGCCATTAAAAACGAAACTCCTCTCGGGAAAGAAGTTAAATCAATCCTTGATGCAGGTGATTTGGTTCCCGATGAAAAGGTGGTGGGATTGGTTGAAGAGGAGCTTAAAAAGGAAAAGTATGAGGATGGATACGTTCTGGATGGGTTTCCCCGAACTGTTCCCCAGGCAGAAGCCTTTGATGAGATCCTAGAAGAGAAAAACAAGTCCCTGGATGCCTTCCTTCAGCTGCAGGTCCCCGAAGAGGAATTAATTGACCGTATACTAAGCCGCGGGGAAGGACGATCAGATGATACGCCGGAAAAAATTAAAACCCGACTCAATGTCTATTGGGAGGAAACCCAACCGGTACTTAATTATTACCAAGAACAGGATGTTGTTAAAGAAGTGGATGGCGTTGGTTCTATTGAAGAAATATTTAGCCACATTAAGAAAATGCTGGAAGACTAATTAACTAATTAGGGTTTTTGAATCCATAGAACTAAAAAATAGAAAATAATAAAACTTATATATTAATTAATTAGTTAATAACTGTATCTATTTTTCCAAGATTCCCAATATACCCGGGGTAACATCCAAAATACTTGTTGCATTTGTAAAGTGTATGGCCCCAGGCCCGTATACAAAAAGGGGAACTGGATTCAATGTGTGTGTTTTGACTGAGAGATTTTCTACATTTCCATGATCACTGCACAGGACAATCGTTGTCTGGTCCGGCTTACTATCAAGTAGATGCCATAGAAACCGGTCGTATGTTTTTAAATATTGATTTGCAACTTCCATATCCTGACTGTGACCTGCCTTGTCCGTCAGATAATATTCAAATAAAATAAGATCATAATATACTAACTGATTAATTAATCTATTAGCCGCCGTCTCAGGTTTTATTTCAGGTACATCAATATTTAATTTTTTTCTCCACCCTCTTTGTAGAATCCCCGCCGTCAGCGCCTTTTCATCTTTTACTTCACGTACACTATTCAACGCCAAATCCGCACCTTTTGCCATCAATGTGGTACTGCTCCAGCGATTGCGCTCACGGGCTCTTTTAAAGAAAATTTCTGGATAAGCATTTATAAAATGGCAGTTCTTATCCATCTTTTGGGCTTTAATAAACAAGCTATCATTCCTGAGTATGGGCTTAATTCCTGAATGAGGAAAGGGTCCAAAGTGCTTGTTTATTTCTTTAGCTGCATTCACGCCACTAAAAAGGGATGTCTGTCCCGTACCGCTTTGGGGTAGCCCTCCTACGTCGAGGGTTGCATCAACCGGGCTGAATACATGATTAATTTTCTTAATTGCTCCTGTACTCTTAAGAAAATTATTTCCACCCGTTAGCGCAGAAAATCCCTTATAATCAAACCTGTAAAAGGGATTACTATCTGACCCCTCTCCCAATCCTACCCCATCAATAAAAAGAAATATAACAGACATGCTTCCACTACCTTTCCAAAACCAGAGTTACGGGGCCATCATTATGTAATTGTACATCCATATAAGCCCCAAATTCTCCAGTCTCTACATTCAGATCACAATTATCATATATATAACGGACCATTTTCTCATATAATTTCTTTGCTTTATCCGGCCCCGCTGCTTCAAAATAACTAGGCCTGTTACCCTGCTCGTAATCACCATACAACGTAAACTGGGGTACAATTAATATTCCACCCTCAGTATCCTGTACTGATAAATTCATCTTTCCTTCCTCGTCGTCAAACACCCTCAGCTTTAAAATTTTATCCGAAAGCCATTGCATCTGTTCCTCAGTATCTCCTTCGTGGATCCCAACCAACAGCATTAATCCATCTTTTATGGATCCGATTTGCTCTTTATTTACCCAAACACTCGCTTCCGATACCCGCTGTAGAACAATTTTCATAATTAATCTTGTTTATAACTATGTGGAAAAGTATGTGTATAACTTCTTCTCAAAATAAAACAATTAAAACCAACAAAAATTCTCCACATCGATTAACATTGAAAATTCATTATCCACAAGTTATACAGTTAAAAAGTACTGTATAAAACATTTTTTTCTTGACATTCAAATTATTGTGGATTGTGGATAACCAAATTATAATTCCGGTAAGTTCTTGTTTTTTATGGGCTAATTATCCACAAAATTATCCACAATTGATAATAACCTCGCAAATAAATGTGAACCAAAAAGTTTTCCACTTTTCCACAGTACCTACTATGTACTACAAATATTTATTATCTAATACTATTAATGTTTTCCGGTGGATAATGTGGAGAAATATTTCTTAAAAAGGAGATTCAAGTTAGCTATATTCATATCAGTAAAATCAAAAACTACTTAGTCTTCTCAAGTCAATAAATGGATAAAAACAGATATCCTATCGGTTCGTACCAGGCAAATAAATCTATTAGTCCACGAGATATTGCAAAGTGGATTGGTGATATTGAGGTACTCCCTGCAAAGTTGCGATCAGAATTTTCCTATCTTGCTCAAGAACAGCTT
>JBEPXF010000245.1:0-5184 GCA_041642075.1 Fodinibius sp. | reverse complement strand
CTAGTATCACCAGTCAGTGTCACTGACACCAGGAGTCAGCATCATTAGCACTAGGAGTTAGAGTTACCCCTACTGCCGGAAAAGCATGCGAGGCTAATTAATCAAAGTGCATGCTGTATCCCAAAGTTCCTGTCTTTATAGTACTTAAACTTCACTCAACGCCTGGGAGAGATCCTGCAGTGTTTCTTTGGCGTCCCCAAAGAACATCTGGTTCGACTCTTCATAAAAGAGGGCGTTATCGATACCGGCAAAACCGGGACTCAGACTCCGCTTAAAGACAATGGTACGTTCGGCTTCGTCTACGTTTAAGATCGGCATACCGTAAATGGGACTTCCCTCTGTAGTTTTGGCAGCGGGATTGACAACGTCATTGGCCCCAATAATAAGTACAACATCGGTAGACTTAAATTCAGGATTAATCTGTTCCATGTCATAAAGCTGATCATAGGGGACATCAGCCTCGGCCAGCAATACATTCATATGTCCGGGCATGCGTCCCGCGACCGGGTGGATGCCATACTTAACTTCAACGCCTTTCTTTTCAAGCTTGTCGACTACTTCCTTTAGTACGTGCTGTGCCTGGGCGACGGCTAATCCATAGCCGGGCGTAATGACGACCTTATCGGCATAGGAGCACTGAATAGCAACATCCTGTGCGGTCGTCTCATGAACAGTTTTATCAGTATCTGCTGCAGGTCCGCTGCCGCTGTCTCCTCCATCACCACCAAAAGCGCCGAAGAGTACATTGCCCAGGGTTCGGTTCATGGCCTTACACATGATGTTGGTAAGGATGAGTCCCGCAGCACCCACTAACGCACCACTGATAATCAGGAGGTTGTTATTAATCACAAATCCGGCCATGGAGGCTGCAATTCCGGAGTAGGAGTTAAGCAGTGAAATAACGACCGGCATGTCGGCCCCGCCAATAGGCAGTACGGTAAGCACACCTAGAACAAGGGCAATCCCAAAGATAATCCAGAAAACAAGCTGGTTGGCAGGGTCGAAAGTTAGCCATCCGACTAGTACAAGTCCCGCCACCGTGATGAATGCATTGAAAATGTTTTGTGCCGGAAAGGTAATGGGGTTGCCGCTGATAAATCCTTTAAGTTTTCCAAAAGCCACAAAGCTGCCGGTAAAGGTAATGGAACCAATCAAAATACTGAGTCCGATAGTGGCAATTTCTTGTCCGGCAAAAAGCTCCGGAGCGGTGCGACTGAATTCACCCCAGGCGACCAATGCAGATGCACCACCACCAAAACCGTTAAAAATAGCAACCATTTCCGGCATGGCGGTCATTTCCACTTTCTTGGCTGCAAAGGCGCCAATGGCACTACCCACTACAATACCGCCAATAATATATTCATAACTAATAATTTGCTGGTCAAATAGAGTGACTACCAGACCAATTAGCATACCGAGGGCGGCAAGCTGATTACCGGAACGGGCCGTTGCCGGGGATCCGAGCCGTTTAATCCCAACAATAAAAATGCCGGTTGCTACAAGATAAACAAGTTGAATAATATCAGGAAGTATGGCCTGAATGCCAGAAGGTAAAAACTCACTCATTGGAACGATCTTTTTTCTTAAACATTTCGAGCATGCGGTCGGTTACCATAAATCCCCCGACAACATTAATTGTTGCAAAAACGATAGCACAAAATCCGATTAATTGGGCTACTTGACTGTCCACCTGTCCTGCTACGACTACCGCACCGATAATGGTAATACCGGATATGGCATTTGCTCCCGACATTAATGGAGTGTGTAGCGTGGGTGGTACTTTAGATATAAGTTCAAAGCCTATAAAGGAGGCTAAGACAAAAATAAATAGGTTAAATATGAGTCCCGACATGGTGTTTATTAATTAGGAATTATGAATTAAAAATTGGGAGTTAAAAGCTTTCGCCTACCCCATTCCTAATTCATCATTGTTAATTCTTAATTTTCTTTTAGCATAGGGCTTATAATCTCCCCTTCATGCGTAATGGTAGTATTGAGCGTAATTTCATCTTCAAAATCGAAGTGAGGTTTTCCTTCTTCATCCAGCAGGTGGTTTAATAATCCCCACATGTTTTTGGAATAAAGCTGGCTGGCGTGATAGGCTAACATACTGGGAATATTAAGCGGGCCAATGACCTTTACTTCATTCTCAATAACAGTTTTACCCGCTTCGGTGAGCTCACAGTTACCTCCATTTTCTGCCGCGAGGTCCACAATAACAGCTCCAGCATGCATATCTCTGACCATTTCCTTGGTCACTAATAGCGGTGCCGGCTTCCCGGGTATGAGGGCTGTTGTGATAATGATATCCGATTTCTTGGCGTGCTCATGAATAACTTGCCGCTGCCTTTCCTGCTCATCCTCAGCCAGCTCTTTGGCATATCCGCCTTCCGTTTCGGATTCGTCATCAAGGTCGGGCACTTCTACAAAGGTGGCACCCAAACTTTCGACCTGTTCCTTTACGGCCGGACGAATATCAAAAGCTTCTACCACAGCACCTAATCGTTTGGCGGTAGCGATAGCTTGAAGGCCTGCTACACCGGCACCCAATACCAGAACCTTGGCAGGAGCAATTGTTCCTGCTGCAGTCATCATCATGGGTAGATAGCGATCCAATTCATTGGCGCCAATAAGAGCCGACTTATAGCCGGCAATGGAGCTCATAGAAGAAAGGGCATCCATATTTTGTGCGCGAGAAATGCGTGGAATTGCGTCCATACCCAAGGCGGTAATGCCCTTGGATTTTAGCAATCCAACGGTCTCCTCATTCTGAAGTGCCCATAAAAAGCAGATAAGAATCGTGCCTTCGGAAAGCGTATTCAGGTCTTCAGAGCGAGGAGTTTGAATACTGATTAGGATATCGGCAGACTTGAGTAATTCGGATCGATCATCCTGAATTGTTGCCCCTGACTCAATATAGGCGTCATCAAGATAATTTGAGGCAAGTCCCGCCTCTTTTTCCACCACTACATCCAGTCCCAGTTCTGTGAGTTTTTTTACTGTCTCGGGAATAAGCGCTACCCGACTTTCGTGTTCCGCTGTTTCTTTGGGAATTGCAACAGTCACAATCAATAAATAAGCAGTTAAAAGTTAACGGCCATAACTTATGTAAAAGATTTACTTTTGCAAATACTTTTTAAAAGATCATGACGGATTATTTATGCCAGTCTGAATTCCGCAGTATAAGGGTGAGAGCTGCATTCGGGCATCTCCCTAAATAAATTTTGCCAAATCAATAGACTCTATATGCTCTATAAAAAATATCAACTCAATTCTTACGACTAATTTTTGTATTATTAGATGAATTTTGAAGAAGATAACTTGACGACTGATGGAAGATATTGCAGGAAAAACATTTGATGTAGTAATTGTAGGAAGTGGCCCGGCGGGATTAACGGCAGCACTTTATGCGGCACGGGCCGATTTAAAGCCCATTGTATTTGAAGGGCCGGAACCCGGTGGACAGCTCATGCAGACCACGGATGTAGAAAATTATCCCGGATACCCTGAAGGAGTGATGGGACCTAAGATGATGCAGGATTTCCGGGAACAGGCCCAACGTTTCGGGGCTGATACTCGCTACGGAATGGTAACGAACATCGATTTTGATGAGCGACCCTATACCCTCACTATTGATGAAGAAATCCAGATTAAGGCAAAAGCAATTATTGTTTCGACCGGTGCTTCAGCCAAATGGTTGGGACTGGATAGTGAGCAGCGCCTGAGAGGGAAAGGTGTTTCAGCCTGTGCTACCTGCGACGGGGCTTTTTTCCGTGATGAACATGTGATTGTCGTAGGAGGCGGTGATACCGCCATGGAAGAGGCTACGTTCCTAACCAAGTTTGCCAGCAAAGTTACGGTGTTGCATCGCCGCCAGGAACTGCGGGCATCCAAAGCTATGCAGACCCGCGCTTTTAATGATGATAAAATTGAGTTTATGTGGGATACCGAGCTTGAAGAAGTACTGGGAGAGGAAGCTGTAGATGGCGTAAAAGTTATTAATAATGAAACGCAGGAAACGACTGTTCTTGATGATGTTACGGGGGTATTTATTGCTATTGGACATAAACCCAACACAGATCTGTTTAAGGGCGTTGTTAAGATGGACGATGTCGGATATATCCAGACTGAAGGACAATCAACCAAAACAGGTATGCCGGGAATTTTTGCCTGTGGAGATGCGATGGATGCGGTATATCGCCAGGCAGTGACGGCCGCGGGAACCGGATGTAAGGCTGCGCTGGATGCTGAACGGTACTTGGCAGAAGCAGAAGTAAGCGAGGAAGCCGTAGCCGAACAACACTGGAAATGATTTCAGTTAACAGTGATCAGTTACCAGATAACAGCACAAAATGTTGTTTCACTGTTTACTGGTCACTGTTTCTTTTTCCTACGGTCTTATCCGTTCTTTCCCCTGTAGTTGAATCTTCTTCTTTGCCGGAAGTTTCTGTTTCGTCTTCCCCTTCCTTCTCTTCGTCTTGAATCTCAATATATTCGGCTTCCACTTCGTATTCATCCGTTGATTCGGTTTCATCTTCGGGATAGCGTTCTACTATGATCTTTATATCATTCATCAACAGGGCGAACAGACTGATGGCTGAAACAATAGGAGCAATGATGGTGATTAAAGCACTGCCAGCCAGCCCAACCGTTAATTGTGACTGAAATAAAACTTTCCCATTTTTATCCTTGATGAGCACGCGTCGGGCATTTCCTTCTCTGATCAGACGCTTTACCTGGGCGATAATCTCGGATACCGTTCCCTGTATTTCCTCATTTATAGTTTTTCTGGAGTTTGAGTCTTTCATAAAAATAGTGCCTTTTTAAATTTTTTTGTAAGGAATAACCTCCTTAGAGGACTTACTTAATACGTAAATATATTGGTAAAGATTCATAAAACGTGCTAATCGGTCTGAGCGTTTGACTGGGATCTATTTAGATAATCTTTTGTTTCCTGGTAAGAAAACACGGCTAAAGATTGATTGGCATAAAAAAATCATTGGAGGAGATTCTATGCTATCGAGAGTATACTGTGCCTCAACTATTGGGGTGGATGCTAGGTTAATTGAAGTTGAAGTCAATAGAACGGGAGGGATGCCCAAATATTTTTTGGTGGGTCTACCAGATCGGGCGGTGAGCGAGTCAAGCGACCGCATTGAGGCTGCACTAAAAAATTCGGGTGCG
>JBEPXF010000244.1:0-5259 GCA_041642075.1 Fodinibius sp. | reverse complement strand
TGTTGTTGGATCGGCTAATCAACTGCCCGTTTAAGTCACTGACTTCGTGCAGCTGATTACTACCCTGCACGCTGAATGCCGTATTGTTCGCATTGGTCATGCGACTATGCTGAGCCGCAGGGACATTCGCTTTAAGCCACACTTTGGAGGCATCCGCAATGCGATAGAGCGGCTGACCGGCCTCTACCTGCATACCCGGGGTGACGTGAGATTCCACAATAGTACCACTTAGCGGGGCTTTGAGTTCAAATCGATAAGATTCGGTTGAGCTTCCATATCCTTCAATGGCTGCGGTATCTACCTGAATTACCTCGCTGATAGTTTGGTAGCGCGTCAGCGCCTGACGATATTCAATGCGATCCTGTTGGAGCTCCTTTTCAGGAATAGCCTCCTTTTCATAGAGACGCTTGGAGCGCTCTACATTGGATTTGGCCAGCTCCAGCTCCGATTGTGCATTGATAAACTGCTGGGCATAGTTGTCGCCTTCACCGGATTGCACCGCCGGATTCAACACCGCCAGCGAAGCGCCCTTTTGCAGCTGTTGCCCTTCGACCGGCAGATTGCTGTTTTGACTGGACAAGATGATGCCGGAAAATGGAGCAGAAACAACCGCCTGGCTATTTTGTGCAGCCATAATCTCACCGGTCGCATCCACTGTTTGGGTGAGCGTTCGTTGCTGCACCTCCTGCGTGCCAAAAGAAATATCCCACTGCTGTTCCTTTAAAAAGGTAATCAAGTTGGGATCCTCTTCGGCGTGGGCGTGGGGTACTTCATCAGCTGAATCATACACCGGAATACCGTTTACCTGTATGGTGTCATTGACCATGCCGTAGATCTCGATAGTCAAATCATAACGTCCGGCCTGCTGGAACGTAACATCCGGGCCGTAAATACCAGCTGTCTGCACTTTGGTTTCCCTTCTCGATATCTCCGTACCATCATCCGAGCGGAACGTAAAATATACCTCGGAGTCGGCAATAGGAGTAAAGTCGGAGAGCCGGGTCAGATGTACCGCAAAAGTGGCCTGCTGGCCAACGATGATTTCCGGATATTCCATAAAAAGTTCAGTTTCGTCGGTCCATTGGGTGATGGATCCACTGCCTTCCAGCTGAGAACTACTGTTTTGAGAAGGGGTTTCCTGACCGTGTTGATGCTGGTCTTCACCTTCTCCGTGCGTAAGTTCCTGCTGGGTTTCCCCGGCCGGCTGCTCGTGGCTATGGTCGGCTCCTTCGCCATGGCTGTGGCCGTCATCACCGGAGCCGCACCCGGCAATTAAAAGCCCTGTGGTTACAAATAGGAGTAAGAATAATCGTCTCATTGGTATTCGTCATTTTGAGTTAACATAATGCTGCTCCATTAGAGCCATGCTTCTAGTGCTGATGATCACCGTCTTCACCGTGGCTGTGTCCACCGCTTCCCATTTCGGAGTGGGCGCTCCAGCTATCGAAGGTTTCTCCGGCTGCATCCAGTTCAATGGACTGGCTTTCTCCAGCAGCAAGATCAACCGGAGTGGTGGGACCAAGTTCTCTTCCGTTTGACAGCTGAACCCCAGCTGAAACCTGCGGGAGTGCATCCTGAGTGGTATTTTCTACCGTGCCGGTGAACGAGCTCGTTTCAGTGTTATAAGACAAGGTCAGGCGGACGCCCTTTCGGACTTCCTCGTAGGTTTCATCGAGTCCCAACATCATGGCAGACTCTTCTCCTTCATGGGTATGCGCATCTTCACCGGAATGGGAATGTCCCTCTTCGCCCTCAGGATGTTCGTGCCCCTCCCCAGCTTCATGCTGGTGATCTGCATCCATATCATCGTGGGTATGCTGTTCGGTTTCGTGGGTATGGTCGGCCCCTTCGCCGTGGTTGTGGCCGGAATCATCCGAGCTGCATCCAATTATAATTAATCCTGCTGTGATCGATAGAATAAGAAGTAAGCGTTTCATAGTATTTAATTGTTTTGAGCGTTAGAAATTCGTCCTGCGGTTTTTGCGTCCAGTTCAAAAAGTGCCTGGTTGTAATCGCCAATAGTTTCATAGATCATCGTCTGCCCGTCTACGTAAGCCTGGGTAGCATCGAGCAGTTCAACAAGCGAGTACCGACCCTCTTGGTAAGCAGCACGTGCCGCTTCCAGCATAGATATTTGGACCGTGTTTTCTTCCATAGATTGCCATTGATCCATAACAAGCTGAACACGGCTGTAGGCCGTTTCCACTTGGTTGCGCACCTCTTGTCGTTTAAGTCTCAGCTCGGTTTGCCGGGACTGGCTTTGGGCTTTTGTCGTCATCACATTTCCCCGATTCTGACTAAAAATTGGCACTTCGATAGAGCCACCGATAACAAATCCTTCTGCTCCGTCTGATTGTTCTTTATACCCGACATTTACATTCAGATCGGGCAGGCGATCCCGCCTTTCTACTCTATGCTGGAGTTTTGAGACATCAGACCGTTGCTTCAAGGCTTTTAAATCCGCCCGCTTTTCCAGGGCATACTGAACAACAGTTTCCTCCTGAAGTGAAACAGGAGTTACGGTCAGACTATCCGAGGGTTGAAATTCAGTTTCCGGATCTTCTTCGGCAAAAAGATAGCTGGCCAGCCGGTTCCCGGTTTGCTGCAGATCTAACTTAATCTCGTCGCGTTGTTTTCTGTATCGGCTGAGTTCTACATTAAATCGCTGCACCTGCAATCCGGAAAATGAACCCTCCTCTTGTCGAGCCTTCGCTGATTCCCTCGCCTTCTGAATAATCTCCAGTGCACGGCTGTAGACGTCCAGCTTCTCCGATAACTGCCAGTATTTGACATATAACGACTTCACCTGCGTCATTAATTGCAACTGGTCATATTCAAACTGGAGCTTGGCTGCTTCCCGTGATTTGGAGGAACTTCGGTTACGCAGGAAGGGCTGTCCCAGGAGTTCAATAGGCTGAGACAGCATATAGGTTGTTTCCTGGTAATCGATGGGCCCGGCATTGAGCTGTTCCCGGTTAATACTGACTTCCGGATTGGGAAACGATTTGTATTGTACCGCTTCTCCCTGCTTGCGAAGCTGGTCATACCGTGCCAGTTCTTGCTGGAGGCTGTTCTGCTTAAAAAGCGCTACGGCTTCATCGAGCGAAATAGATGTTGGTTGCGAATGGACTATCACAGGAAATAATACCAGTAATAGAATCCACCGGATATACCTGGTCATGGTGGTAAAATTATAATTTGAGTATACAGTTAGGAAAAGAAGTCCCTAATAAGGGTAAATTAGGCTATAGGAGGGCCACGAAGGGAAAAAGAGGAGAGATAATATTGACTGGCTACCGGCCTCGGTGGCGGCAGGTCAAAAAGAGTGAGAGTATCATCAAGCTCTAAATGCATTGCACTAACGCTGGCCTCAGATGACAATACGACCTCTTTTTTTAAATCAGGCGTAACCTGAGGAGAGATCGTTAGCGTGCCAATGATATCAGTGGCCGTACTAACTTTATGCTTATGATCGTCTTGGTCCGAATCCGGCTGAAATGGCTTGTCATCATGGCTTTCATGTGCATGCACATGAGCGTGAACGTCAAAATGATCTCCAATATGAATATCGAAATCATGGACATGAAGCCCCTGTCCAAATAAGATGCAGAAAAAACTTGCCGCCACTATCAGTGTGACAATAATTGACTGGACGCTATCTGTTTTTCTTTTAAGCATTGGATAACAGGATAGTCAGAAAGAGTATTAATATCAATGTGGAATGTTGGCCAACCATGTGACCAACATATTTTGCAAAAAGGTTGTCGGCTTATCAATTTGTCAAGCACTCAAAAGTTGAGAATTTCGATTTAGGCAGTTGCTCTTACCGGTGAGCTATAGAACTATAAACAAATCCAGTGGGATAGATCCCATAAAATCCTCACTTAACATAACCGACCTATGGGGGAAACAAACCGCTCATTGCCTTTTGGTGAGATAGTCACCTCTGTTTGACGGGCTTTCGAGAAGGAGATTCGGATCGTCTCAACCGATTTACCCTATGGTCACCCTGTTCCCCGAACCAGATTAATTCACAAAGAAAATCGGATAATGCTATACACGGCAGCCAAGAAAATAGCTATGATACTTAACCAAAATGCAATATCATAAAGCCTTCCGGGTTTAAGTCGAGTATCGAGCTGTACATATCTGAAATGAATCGCCGCAAAAACTACAATCAAAAGGAGTACAGAAGTAAAAAATCCGCCGATGATCACCATCAAAACAGGGAGCTGCACAAAAAGAAACATGATGGCCCAAAGCATCGGGAACACCCAGGCAAAGATTGCAATTGCTTTTCTTCGCTGATCAATGTTGTGGAAATCCAGGAAACCAAGTTTTCCGAATGCATCTGAAAAAATTCTCGTCCAGCTTGCGAGTGCGGTAAAAAGTGTTGAAAACAGAACCACGATCGCACAGATCAAAAAGACATTCCTAGCCCCGGGACCAAGCGTTTCAGTGTACATTCCGGAGAGTGTTTCAATCATCTGGAATCCTTCGGGAATGCGGTCCTGCACATGCAGTACGGAGGCTCCTAAAATATAAAAAGCCGCGGTTACAAGGGTATACACGATCATCGACAAGAACGCATCCCAATACATCACTTTAATCCACCCTTTTGCACGATTTGTCCACGCTTCTGTTTTTTCTACGGGTCCGGTATATGAGGCATACCCCTTTTCGATACACCAGTAGTGGTAGTACATAATCTCATCCCCGCCAACTCCCGTAAGACCAAACGCCCCGATGGCTACACCTACCATCGCTGTGGGGAGATTAAGCTCAAGCCCGTACTGAATATCTGTCCAGGAGATGGCAAATTCAGTGAATTGCAAAAAATAGACAGACAAAAAGGTGAGAACTGTGAAGAAGGCAATCATCACAAGGGAAAAACGCTCAACAAAAACATAGTAGCCTCTGAAAACAAGCAAAGAAGCCAGAATTGCCGTTATAAATGTCCAGAGCGTGACATTTACCGCTGGGAAAAAAATATTCATGGTGATAGCCACACCGCCAACAATCCCGCCGACCTGTAACAGTTTGAAAAGCTGAATGAAAAGCCACGTCCAGATAGTCCAGTTGATATCTCTGAATTTCCAGCCTGGCAATTTGTTAAAGGCGCTCATGATCGTCTCGCCGTTACTGATCGCGTGCTTCCCAAACTCCAGTTGAAGGGCTACCTTAACCAGACAACTTAGAATAATCACCCAAAAAGTTACAAACCCGGCTCTTGCTCCAAGTGTTGTGGTTGCAATTAGC
>JBEPXF010000243.1:0-5260 GCA_041642075.1 Fodinibius sp. | reverse complement strand
GCTTGGTGGGATCCCGTGAAATTTTCTTTGCTATTTTGGCAACATCACTGGCGCTGATATCAGTTTTTATGCCGATTCTATTTCTCGGAGGGATAACAGGCCGGCTGTTTCAGGAATTTGGAATCGTTATAGCTGGTGCCGTGGTGATCTCTACCTTTGTGGCACTTACACTTACGCCCATGCTATCTACTAAGTTACTTAAACAGGGGCAGAAACACAGTAAGTTTTACAAAAAAACTGAACCTTTTTTCCAATGGCTTAATAAATCTTACCGTAATACCCTCGAGAGTTTTATGCAGAGCAGGTGGTTAACCTTCCCGATCTTAGCCGGTTCTGCACTATTGATGTATCTTTTCTTTGTAGGACTTCCCAAGGAACTGGCTCCCGTGGAAGACCGGGGGCGGATTGGTCTAAGTGCCTCGGCACCTGAAGGGGCTACATTTGAGTATATGGATGATTATATGGATCGGTTAATTGCCTTTGTACAGGAGACGGTTCCTGAAGCACAGTCAATTATTTCTGTGACTTCTCCCGGCTTTGGCGCTTCAAGTTCAGTAAATTCCGGTTTTGCACGCATAATTCTGGAGGATGCCGAGAATAGGGAACGATCCCAGCAGCAGATTTACGATGAACTTTCTGAATCGATCAAGGATTTAAGTGGAGCGCAAGTATATTTATTTCAAGAGCAGAGTATTGGTGGGGGCGGGGGAGGTTTACCGGTACAGTTTGTACTTCAGACAGATAACATTGAGAAGTTGAAAGAAGTTATACCGGGGTTTTTGCAGGCCGTAAACAGCGATCCTGCCTTCTCATTTGGAGAGGTTGATTTGAAATTCAATAAGCCTGAACTCCAAGTAGATATCTTGCGGGAGCGAGCCCGTTCTCTGGGTGTTTCTGCTCAAGATATAGCTCAGACGCTTCAACTCTCACTCAGTGGCCAGCGATTTGGATACTTTATCAGAGATGGGAAACAGTACCAGGTAATTGGGCAGGTTAAACGCGAGGATCGTAACAATCCTGCTGACTTGCAGTCGCTATATGTACAAAATAATGAAGGTGCTCTCGTACAGATTGACAATGTTGTAGAACTCCGGGAGCAAAGCAGCCCACCACAGCTATTTCGATTTAACCGATACGCATCAGCTACTATATCGGCCGGGCTTGCCAGTGGAAACACAATCGGAGACGGGATAAATGCAATGAATTCAATCGCTGATAACCAGCTGGATGATTCATTTACCACTTCCCTGGCCGGCCCATCGCGCGATTATCAGGAAAGCTCTTCGAGTCTCCTGTTTACCTTTTTAATGGCACTGGTATTAGTATTTCTGGTACTCGCAGCTCAGTTTGAAAGCTTTAGAGATCCCCTGACCATTATGTTTACAGTACCGCTTGCACTCACCGGCGCGCTATTAACGCTGTGGTACTTCAATCAGACGCTAAATATATTCAGCCAGATTGGGATGGTTATGCTTATCGGACTCGTTACAAAGAATGGTATCCTGATTGTTGAATTTGCCAATCAACGCCAGCGTCAAGGGCTCAATATTACAGAGGCGATTATTGATGCCTCAGCAGCACGTTTCCGACCTATACTAATGACTTCTTTATCTACGGTGTTGGGTATTTTACCCATTGCCCTGGCCTTGGGTGCTGGAGCAGAAAGCCGAACTTCGATGGGAATTGCTATCATTGGCGGACTGATCATTGGGAGTTTACTTACGCTTTATATAATTCCGGCTATTTATTCCTACCTGTCATCTGAAAAATCAGCTGACGACGGTATCGATGAGGAGTTGATTAGAAAAGCAGAAAATCTGGAGTTGCAAAATGTTTAGTTTTCGATCTTTTTTGTGCACAATAATATTGTTTATTGTCAGTAATACAGGAATATTCCAGCTTGCTCAAGCTCAGGATACCCTGCGCCTGGATGAGGCCATTCGGCTGGGACTTAAGAATAATTATGCCATTCAAATAGCAAACAATGAATCAGACATTGCGGAAAACAATGCTTCCTTGGGTAATGCCGGTTTTCTGCCACGCTTGTCAGCTAATATTTCTAAGTCGCGCAGTATAGAGGATAGTCGAACGGTGTATTCAGAAGAAAGTCTGCCTGACCGGGAAGACGAAAATGCCGAGTCAACAACCACCAGTGCGGGTGTTTCGTTGGAATGGACGCTTTTTGACGGCTTGCAAATGTTTACCAGTTATGAGCGCTTCGATGAACTTGAAAAATTGGGAGAACAGCAGGCAAGATTAACAATTGAACAGACGCTGCAGGAAATTATTATTGGATATTATAACATCACACAATTGAAACGATCATTGAATGCTCTCGAAAATACGGCAGAGATATCCCGGGAGCGTATTCGAATTGCTGAAACCAAGAAGGATCTTGGTTCTGGATCAGAATACGATCTTTTACAAGCAAGAGCGGATCTAAATGCAGATAGTGCAGCCTTGATTCGTCAGGAAACGGCCTTGCAGGATGCTAAAATTGTCTTTAATCAACTTTTGGCCCGTGACAGTCAAACAGAGTTTGTGGTTATGGATGGCATACCTTTAGATGAACAACTGGCTTATACCGACCTCGAGCAGCAGATGCTGACAAATAATGTGCAATTAACTGCGGCCAGAATGAGGCAGGAGATAGCCAAATTGGAAGTAAAAGAGATAAAGGGAGAACGCTATCCGGAAATTTCTATAAACGCAGGGTATAACTACAATAAAAATGAGTCGGGGGCAGGTTTTATGGCCTTTAATGAAACTGACGGTCTAAACTATGGTATTACAGCTACTGTGGATATTTTTGATGGATTTAATATCAACAGACGGATTCGCAATGCTGAGATTACAATTAAAAATCAACAGCTAGCTCTGGAAGAACAGCGAGATGCGATTCAGTCAAATCTTAACAGTGCCTATCAAAACTATATAAATGCCTTAAGGCTCGTTAAGTTAGAATCCGAAAATTTAAAATATTCGGAACAGTCTGTTAGTATAGCGCTCGAACGTTTTAAACTGGGGACGATAAGCTCTATAGAACTTCGAGAAGCACAGCGAACGCTTGTGGATGCCGAAAACAGACTTATAGAAGCGCAATACGAGGCAAAAATTGCAGAAACAGACCTATTTCGGTTAAGTGGACAGCTTACCGGCGAAGGTTCTGGTGAATAAATGGGGATTAGTCGATCCTAAAGTTCATGGTAACCTTTGAGCCGTTTCGAGTAAAGGTCACGTTGTCAGCATACTGTTTCATTAGATAAACACCGCGCCCCCCCTCATTGAGTAAATTCTGTTCTTTAAGTGGATCGGGAATATTTTCCGGATCAAAACCATCTCCCTCATCCCTTACAGAGATGTCTAATCGCTGATCTTGAAGGCTGGCTGTGATGGTCACAGTTTTATCTTCTTGCAAATCATTGCCATGAACGATAGCATTGTTTACTGCTTCACTGAGTGCCAGCATGATGCGATTCTGATCTTCATCCGATAAGGATACCCATTCTTGAAGTTCATGAACAAAAGGCTCCAGCTTTTCTAACGCTTCATATGAAGAGGATAAAGAGAGTGTTTTTTGGTCTGCTGAAGCCATGAACTAATTAATAAGAATAAAGATTTCTACAAATAATATAATAATAGTCGGTACATACTATGTTAAGCGTAAATACCACGCATCCTTAAGGTAGTAGCAACTTTATTAATTCCAAAAACATATGCAGCTTGTCTGAGTGTGATGTTATGTTCCTCCTTTACATTGAATAGATTGTCGAACGCAGCCCGCATCATACGGTTCAGGCGTCGGTTTACTCGTTCTTCAGTCCAGAAATATCCCTGCCGATCTTGCACCCATTCAAAATAGGAAACGGTCACTCCTCCCGCATTCGCCAGGATATCCGGAACAACCATAATATCATTACCTTCTAATATGGCATCAGCATTAGCCGTGACGGGTCCGTTTGCTCCCTCAACAATGACTCGTGCATTAATCTTATCAGCGTTACGGGGACTGATTTGGTCTTCCTTGGCAGCCGGAATAAGTACATCACAATCGAGTTGAAGCAGTTCATCGTTTGTTATTTTATCAGCTTCGGGATAGCCTTCCAACGAGTTGCCGTTGTTTTTGGAAAATTCTATGGCATCGACAATATCAATACCATTTTTATTGTAATAACCCCCTGTAATATCACTAATGCCAATTACCTTTGCACCCTGTTCATACATTAATTTTGCACTTACTGATCCGACATTTCCAAAGCCTTGAATAACGGTTCGACACTTATTTGGTGCCAGACCAATTTTGTTAAGTGCAGCTAGCGTTACGGTCACTACTCCCCGTCCAGTCGCTTCTTTGCGTCCGTGTGATCCACCCAGGATGATGGGTTTTCCCGTTACAACTGCTGTTTCAGTTTTATGAGCATTCATGCTATAAGTATCCATAATCCAGGCCATAATTTGTTCATCGGTATTCATATCTGGAGCCGGGATATCACGGTCCGGGCCAAATACTTCAAGCATGTTGGCAGTGTATCGCCGGGTAAGGCGTTCCAGTTCAGATGTTGAAAGTTTTTTAGGGTCGCACCGAACCCCCCCTTTAGCTCCACCGAACGGAACATTGACAATAGCGCATTTCCAAGTCATCCAGGAAGCTAATGCTTTTACCTCTTCAATATTGACATCAGGAGCAAAGCGGATTCCTCCCTTGGATGGCCCCAAAACGTTATCATGGATAACACGATATCCTTCAAATACCTGAATATCTCCCGAATCCATTACAACCGGTATTGAGACAGTGATTTGCTTGACGGGATTAGCTAAATATTGAAACATCCCTTCATCGAGTTCAAGTATTTCTGCGGCAAATTGGAACCGCTCCATCATGGATTTAAATGGGGATTCTTCATTTAACTTAGGTCCGGGTTCTTTGTAATAGCTAGTGGTGCGCATTTTTTCTTTATTCGACATAGAAGAAAATGAAGGTGTGAGGAATTAGCATTTCTATTGATATCGTATGGGATTGGCTGATTTTTATCCCAAAAGTAATGCAAAGAAGTTATAAAAAATTTTTTAGATGATATAAGCACAATTTTTGAAAAGAATTTAGAAATCATGAATACAAATCGGATATTCTTTTCCCAGGAGGAAATTTTTAACCTGAAATTAATATGCATTTTTTGGGTTATTTACACATCTTTAAAGCGTTAAAAATGGCTTCGTGATCATCTTGTCTATCATTAAAATTTGATAAATGCCTGATTTC
>JBEPXF010000242.1:0-5313 GCA_041642075.1 Fodinibius sp. | reverse complement strand
AATTTGGGCCTCGCTGTTTTGAAGCATCATTTTAGCGGCTGTAACATATTGATTGCCGGGACCTAAAATTTTGTCCACTTTTGGAACGGTATCCGTACCATAAGCCATCGCAGCAATGGCTTGTGCGCCACCTGCTTTAAGGATTTTTGTAATTCCAGTTTTTTGAGCGATATAGATAATTTCATCGGCAATACTTCCGTCTTTTCGGGGCGGAGTGGCCGTAATAATGGTCTTGCATCCTGCCAGCTTAGCCGGAATACCCAGCATCATGAGCGTAGAAGGCAATATTGCGGTCCCGCCAGGTACATATAGCCCCACCTTTTCAATAGGTCGGGAGACACGTTGGCACTTCACCCCGGGCATGGTTTCTACCTCTAAAGATTGTGGCAGCTGTGCCTCGTGGAAGCGCTGAATATTTTCAAAAGCGGTATCAATAGCATTGCGAGTGGAGGGAGATATATTTACTGAAAGATCGGCAGGGTTAACGGTAATGCTATCCAGCGAAGCTTTATCGAACTTCTTGGTGTAATAGTTAACTCCTGTATCTCCTTCCTGCCTGACCTTTTCTATGATCGGTTTTACCTCCAAAAAGATGGAGATGAAATCCATTTTAGGCCGCTGGCAGAGGTCCTGAATCTCCTCTTTGGTAAGTTTTGTAATGTTATATTGTTTCATCACAGGATCATACTTTCGATTGGTAAAATAACAATACCGGTAGCACCTTCGGCTTTTAGCTTCTCCATGACAATCCAGAACTGATCGATGGGGATAACAGTATGTATAGCTACCATATCTTCGTCGGCCAAAGGCATTACCGTCGGACTGTTTAAAGAGGGGATAATATCCTTAAGTTTAGGTACCGCTTTTTTAGGAGCATTCATCATGATATATCGGCTGCGTTCGGCTTGCTGATGCCCATCCATCCGCTGGAGGAACTTGTCGATTAGTTCTTTCTTACCGGGTGAGAGTTCCTTATTTGTACGGATAAGTTCCGTTTCTGACTCAAGGATTGTATCCAATTCTTCAAGTCCATTTGCTTTCAGTGTATTTCCGGTAGAAACCAGATCTACGATTGCATCGGCTACCTCCAGTCGGGGAGCAACTTCAACTGCCCCAGATATAGTAACGATGTTGGCACTTATGTTATGATCATCCAAAAAGTCACGAGTTAATTTTGGGTAGCTGGTAGCAATGGTTTTTCCTTCAAAATCATCGACCTTTTGAATATCTCCATCCTTGGGAGCTGCAAGGGATAACCTGCACACTCCATAGTCCAGACCACGCAGTACACTAACATTGGCTCCAGTTTCGGCGGTGACATTGGCTCCTACAAAACCGAGATCACAGACTCCGTCCTGTACATATTCGGGAATATCATCATCTCTGATAAGGAGTAATTCTACATCGAAATTACGGCATTTTACCAGTAGGTTGCGCTTATAATCATCAAAACGGAGCCCGATACCTTTGAGCAGGTCAATAGTCTTGTCGGTCAGCCGCCCTGATTTTTGAATCGCGATACGTAGTGAAGTTTTAGAATCGGCAGTTCGTTCCATAGCAATTAGCAATAGATATAATTGAAAAGAAGTTGTTAAGAGAGAATAAGAATAAAAAGGGTGGAGGTCAGCTTCAGCTGCCTGTAGTAATGCTATTGACGGTCGAAACCGCCATGATGGTGGAGGGAGTCAATATGGATCATATTTTTTTGCATCGCTTTTAAGATAATGTTTTTTGAGAAATCTTCCATACAAAATTAATGTAAAGAAAATTTCTGCAAAGTTAATCCATAAAAAAGGGAATTACTTGCGTATTCCCTTTTTTAATATCAAAAATAAATAACAGTCCGACTATAACTATTGCTCTTCCGTATTAAGTTGCCAGATATCCACCCGGTCTAACTCAATATAAGGAATGGCAACTTGGTCACGTTTCGTATCGAGTGCAATATCAGCCGGTTCAGGTCCGGTTTTGATGAGCGCTTTGCTTTCCTGGTTATTACTTATCAGGTAGAGGCTTGAATCATTTTGGCTGGAAACCAGGAAAGATCCGTTATAGGGTTCTATCCCATCAAAGTTACCACCCGATTCCACCGTAATGAAATCTTGAAGAGTGGAGTCGGCGGGTGAAAACGACCGGAATATCTGTCCGCCATTCCAGGGAGCAATCACCAGCTGATCATTGTTTCTATCCAGTGTAATTCCATTGGGTGGATCCGCGAGTGAATCGGCAACAATGGAAATATCTGATTCCTTAATTTGATAGACCCGGGCCTGTCCGGTATCTGTAACATATATTACACCGCTGGTGTCGACGGCAACATCATTGAGAAAGCCGGGTTCAAAATCTGTGAAATCAAAAAACGCAACCTGTTCGGCCGTTTGCTTGTTAAATCCATGTACACCCTTAAGGTCGGCTACAAAGAGTGTGTCTCCTGTGATGTACATTCCCCGCGGAGAATGCAGTGGAGCTTCCTCGGTACCAGTCAAAAATTTCAGCGAGTCGATAGAGCCGTCTGGTCTGGCTTTGGCAATATATCCATTAGAATCGGCCTCACTGCTGGATCCATTAAAATTGGAAACAAAATAAACATCCTGGTCCGGATCATAGCGAACCGCTTCCGGGCCGGCTAATCCTTCGTCAATTACTGTTATTCGGTCGTCTACTTCTTGCAGTGATGTCGTGGGATCTTCTTTCTCTTGTTGCTCGGTATTTGAGCTGCAACTGGTAAATATGAGCAGCAGCAACATGAGTATACTCTGCGATAATAGTTGTTTTTTATCCATAAGAATCCGTTTTATTTAGAGTTGAAGATAGAACTAAGATAATAATCTGGAAGAGGATAAATTTCCTTAAATGTATCCCATAAATGGTTAATTGGTTGTCCCTAATAAGCTATCCCTGTTCTCAATCGTCCCAACTATTCCATGAATAGCTTAAATATTTTATATGCTCAAATATTAATAAAGCAACACATCATTGCAATTATAACCGGCAATAATTTATATGATCTTTAAATGCCTTATAACTACATCAGTATAATTAAGCTGACATTGTAGCTACAACACCAATTAGTAATAGAGTAAAAATGGCTAATTGAAGAAAAGCGCTTCCGATCTGTTTCTTTATCATGATTTAATTAATATTGGATTCTTTTTTGCTGACTTTATAGTAGCTATTCGGAAATATGTTCCCAGAAAATAAATAGGGTTTAAAATGAAGTAAACCGCCCATGTTTTTCAGCGACGGGACGAGCTATATTTGTGATTGAACTATTAGCGGGAAACGATTATCCTTACTACTGAAAAGTAAAGTGATTAATACTGCAATCAATCAAGTAATCTAATTATGATAACCACTGCTCAATTAACCTATATCCCTCTAAAATCAGCTGATCCTCGGGAAAGCGTAGACTTTTTGCTTGAATTAGTCGCACAGCATGAAGTGGAGGTAGATGTAAACTATTTATCAACAAGTGTTCGTGGGGAAACCGAAGTTGTTTTTGAACTCATTCGTGATATGTATGAAACGATGACTATCGAAGGAGAAGAGTTCCGTTTCCATGTGGAACTTTTAAGTCCCGTTGGTGATGAATCCCTTAATATACCTAACAAGTAAAATTTGTTTTTATCTTTAGGGTCCGGTACTAGGGTATAGTATCGGACTTTTTTGATGAGTAAATATTTTCTCCTTTCTCAGATTTGAGTGTGAAAACAGGTGCTTAATTTTGTATCTTAAGCGTTCTTTTTTATAAGCAAACCTGTGCAGGTAGCACAAGCCTATGACTCCCATTCGGAACTTTTGTATTATAGCTCATATCGATCACGGTAAATCGACGCTCGCTGACCGACTCCTGGAAAGGACCGGTGCTATTACCGAGCGCGAGATGCATGAGCAGATACTCGACGATATGGATCTGGAACGCGAGCGCGGTATCACGATTAAAAGCCATGCCATCAGGATGGATTATGAGCGTCCTAATGGTGAGAACGTAATTTTTAATCTTATTGATACGCCCGGACATGTTGACTTCTCTTATGAAGTATCCCGGGCATTAAAAGCGTGTGAGGGAGCATTGCTGGTAGTTGATGCCGCTCAGGGAGTTGAAGCTCAAACTATTTCAACTCTTTACCAAGCTATAGAACAGGATTTGGAAATTGTACCGGTCCTTAACAAAATAGATTTGCCTGGTGCAGATCCCGAAGGGGTCGGACAACAGATTGTGGATCTGATCGGTTGCGACCATGAAGATATTTTGCATGTTTCCGGCAAAACGGGTGAGGGGGTAGATGAGCTTCTCGAAGCCATTGTAGAGCACATTCCCGCACCGGGAAGAGATACCGATAAACCCCTGAGAGCACTTATATTTGATTCTATTTTTAATACCTATCGTGGATCCATTATATATGTTCGGGTTATGGAGGGGAGCCTGGAACAGGGCGAAGGCATTCACTTTATGGCCACTAATAAAGATTATGAAGCAGAAGAGATCGGGCACCTTAAGCTGAAAAAGGTAAAAACAGATAAGCTCGAGGCCGGTGATGTAGGATATGTTATTGGAAGTGTTAAATCCCTGCAAGATGCTCGGGTAGGAGATACGCTTACTTCAACAGAAAACCCTGCCGATAAACCCATTCCGGGTTACCAGGAGCCGAAACCAATGGTATTTAGTGGCTTATTTCCGACTCAGTCCGATGATTTTGAGGATTTACGTTCCGCACTGGAAAAGCTGCAGCTGAATGATGCCTCTCTAACGTATCAGCCCGAGACATCCAAGGCGCTTGGGTTTGGATTCCGTGCCGGCTTTTTGGGAATGTTGCATATGGAGATTGTTCAAGAACGTCTCGATCGGGAATTCGATATCGATATTATTACGACCGTACCCAACGTAGAGTACGAAGTTCATATGACCGAGAAAAATGAGCAGAAGAAAGTGACGGTTGATAATCCGAGTGAAATGCCGGATCCCAGTAAGGTGGATGCTGTATATGAACCCTATATAAAAGCCAGTATTATTACTCCTTCTGATTATATTGGTCCGATTATGAAACTTTGTGAGGAGAAAAGAGGTAAGTATGTAAACCAGATACATATGCAGAGTCAGCGTGTGGATATTACCTACGAGTTGCCGATGGCAGAAGTCGTGTTTGATTTTTATGATCGCCTAAAAAGTGGTACCCGGGGCTATGCATCGCTGGATTACGATTTTCTTGAGTATCGGAAAGGAGATTTAGTTCGACTGGATATCCTGCTCAATGGTGACCCGGTGGATGCTCTTTCAAGCATTACACACCGTGATAAAGCCTATGATCTGGG
>JBEPXF010000241.1:4364-5324 GCA_041642075.1 Fodinibius sp. | reverse complement strand
TAAGGCAGCTCGCCTGATTCCTGCCATATGTCATATAGTTTGTTCACCTTCGCTTCCCGTTGGGGATCGGCTTTAATCCAGGATGCCATTTTCGAATGCGTTTCCCTGTTTAATTCACCCGCAAAATATTTCGCCAATTGCTCCCAGGATATCTGCTGGTCCATGTTATTTATTAATCCGTTATTTACTTTTGGGATGTCTTCTATATAAGAACTTTCAAAACCGGTCCATTGCACAGTATCAGCGCTATCGGTCGGTTGGAATCCTCATATCACACATTGTCTGTCTTTATGCGACGCTTCCAACCTTCTTCTGGCTTTGACCCTGGACACTCGGGCCTTGTGTAGCTTTAACCTTGAACAAATGTCCCTGATCCCTGGTCTATAGGCTATTACACTTGAGAATGGCGGTTCTGTGACAAAAAAATAAATTTTTTAAAAAAGTGGTGATGGCAAGTGCGAAGAGGGGGATACTAAACATTTCAGCTTCTTGGGACGGTTAAGTCTCAGAAAATAAGCATGCTTATAGTTTGATTATAACATCAGTTGACCACAGGTTTGTTCACAATTTCTAAAGATATAGATTAGATAAATTACGACACCAGATAAATCATAACATCTATAGATAAAACAGGAACGGTGACAATTCCACCATAACCGGCAGCACATGCAGGTAATCGGACAGATGTTCGCGCAGTGATTTTAGGGCCCGCCCCATTTGCGTACCCACCGTATTGACCGAGATATCCAGAAAATCGGCTATCTCGGCGTAGGTCAATCCGCTTCGGCGATGTAAGAGAAATATTTTTCGGCACCGGGAGGGCAGCTGATTGATGCCGCGCTCAATATCTTTTCGAAGCTCTTTCAGCTCATCATCTTTTCCTGAAACTGAGCTTTCTTTCAGCTCTCTGAATTTACGGCTTACCTCATCTTCTGTCTTTTTGACTATCTGCTGATGCCT
>JBEPXF010000241.1:0-4354 GCA_041642075.1 Fodinibius sp. | reverse complement strand
CCTGTTCAATGCCTCGTTACGAATGGCGGCGAAAAGATAATGCTTCAGCGTACCCGGCGGCTTCCAATCTTCTCGCTGGGCCCAAATGTTTAAAAATATAGTCTGAACAACATCCTCTGCCTCCTGCTTTTGGTTTACGAAACTATATGCATAGCCGTGAAGTCGTTTATAATAAGAGCGAAAGACCTGTTCGAAAGCGGAACGATCGCTTTCTTCACGCACCCTTCTCACCCACTCTTTTTCCTCTGTCGCATGGGAGACACCGGAGTTCCGTTTTATAGACTGTTCAGAATCAGGCATACATGTCAATGTATCATAGAAAAAAGTGTGAACATCATTTTTAAATTACTAAAAGACAAATAAAATACAAGCTTTATCTTTTCTTTCTTTTTTAATTTATATAATATATTATTCTTTCCTTTTATTATTTGCCAAGATTCTGATGCAGCCGGACCCGTTGAAAAGATCATACGGCAGAAAGAGTTTGACTGATATTTTCATAAGCTTATTACTGCATCCTGACTATTCAACAGAGAAACACTACAATAAAGGTACATTGACTACCGCTGAAATCGAACAGTAACCGGTTACATGGAAAGAGGAGGCGCTGGACGGTTAATGCACCCGTGAACAGCAGGAGAAAGATTCTCTAGTCCACTGCTGTTCCACGACTACGTACCACATACTTCCGCGGTCCTCCTGCCGTTCTTAAATCTTTATGATATCGATTTCCCGCTTTTTGAGTCCCTTTTCGTAGGCTTCGGATATCTGATCGTCGGTAATAACGGAATGGATAGGCGCCAGGTCACAGATATAGGAAAAGCTGTGGCGGCCGAATTTGGAAGAGTCTGTCACCACTATGATCTTGTTGGACCGCTCTACCATCAGGCGATTCAGCTCGGCTTCCTGGGGATTGGAGGTCGTAAGCCCATGTTCAAAATCCATCCCGTCGACTCCCAGAAAAAACGCGTCGAAATAATAATTTTGCATCGCTCGCTCGGCTTCGGGTCCCACCAGGGAGTAGGACTTGTCCCGCAGCACGCCCCCGGTGAGCATAAGGTGCAATGCAGGAATCCCAGCCAGCTCCATTGCAATGTTGATGGCATTCGTCATGACGGTAAGATTCTCTTTGTTTTTCAGGCGAAGGGCAATTTCACGTGTAGTGGTTCCCGAGTCCAGAATAATCGATTCTCCATCCTGGACCAGTCCCGCCGCGTACTTGCCAATACGCGATTTCTCCTCCATATTAATTTTTTGCTTCTCTTCCAGCGAGGGATCATTATAGACATTGTTCCGCAGCAGCGCACCGCCGTAGGTTCGATGAATCATTCCTTTCTCTTCAAAGAAATCCAGGTCATTTCGAATGGTCACCGTCGATACATTGCATTCTTCACTCAGCTCATCAACGCGCACCGAGCCCTCGCTTTGTATTTTATTTAAAATCTTATCCCTTCTGTCAACTGTCGACTTCATTAAAAAATAGGTTACTCTTAAATTTTAAAATAATCTGAAAATCCCTTGTTAAATTATATATATTAAAAGATAACAAAATGCAATAATGTATTCTTCAGGATGTATTTTTTTTCAATAAATGGGGTTTATGCGGTCCATTGGCGGTTTATCCCTAATGGGAGATGCAAAAAAATCCTTCCATACATTCATAAAGGTATTTTTTTCGGGCTTTCCCCTATTTAGATTGACTGTCTTATTTTACAGAATTGGATTTCGCAAGAGAGAGGATTTGCCCGCAGCTGTGGCTCAACCACCAAGAAGTCATTTTATTTAACAGGTTATATAAGGATTAAATAGACCATCGATCCGGCTATTTCAGGCCACAAACAAATCAATTTCACAACCCTGAATTCCTGAGTATTTGGGATAAATATACAGGCTTTTTATTTCATCCATGCATTGTACAATTCACTGGGGTTGTTCAGTGATGCTTTCTCGAAAAATATAAATTCTTCCTGACCGCCGGTGTGCCGGTAGGCAGCATTGACCACCGAGAGGTCTCCCGACATATTTTCAAAATCAGCAGGTTTCCCTAAACCGTCCAGGACATTCGCGACCATCAATTTTCTCGGGGCAAGGGTGGCAGTGAGATCGGGAAGGTCATACGCCTGCAGGGCCCCGGCTACCGCAGCGTGAACGTATCCCGTGTGGTAGAAGCGGTTGGTTACGAGGGACCGGTAGGAGAAGAAGGGCTCGACTAAAGCTACGCGGGTGATCTCCGGATCGAAAGCGGCCGCATGCACGAGCACGGGGGACAATTCCCTGCGGGCGACGCCATATATTTCATCGATATTCCTGCCCGGAACGTTGTGCAGCTGCTCTCTCAATCTGGATACATCCCCTGCCCGGATGCCGGTGATGCTCCTGCCCGCGAGGATGGACGCGCGCCACTCTTTTCTGAGTTCGCCGGCGCCGCTCTCAGTTCCTGTCTCCCCTACGCCGATCAGGTCCGGAGACAGAACCGTAAATCCTTTCCGGGCAAACCATTCGATTTCCCCCTCTTTGCCGGCCTCCGCGGCTTTTCCTTCCTCATGCAGATAGATGATTCCCTTTCCATTGGGCTCTTCGGGGATGACCAGCAGATACGGAATCGGATACGCTCCTTCTCCCATCATAAAATACTTTTCAATTTTATATCCATCCCGCTGAAAACGTCCCGTAAATACGGGGTCGCCGGTCTCTCCCGGCTCCCGGTAGCCGGAGAGTCGCCGGGCCGAGCGGAGGACCTCCGGCAGGTGCTCTCCGATTTTTTTGCTGGTCTTCTTCAGCTCATTCATCTTTCTTTCCGCTTCCGAGCGGTTCAGGCTATAGACGGTTTCTCCCCCAAACGATTGGGACACTTGTCCCCCTTCCGTAACCCTGATCTCCTCTTCGGATAACACCTCCATTTCCCTGTCATCCGGACTCCCCGGGTTATTTAGGTGATTTTGAAAAAAGGCATACAAAGCCTCCCTGTTTTTTCGGGTCACTTCATGTCCTCCGAGGTCATCAGACATGCTGAAATTTTTCGGTTTGCCCAGCACTTCATACATATCCTCCAGCTCCCGTGCGGTCTCTCTGGCTCCCTGGATACTAAAAAAATCGTTCGTGGTCGACAGTACCAGTGCCGGTTTGGGTGCCCGTACCGCGAGGAAGTCGGCGTGATCGATACCTTTTGCTATGGCGTGGAATAAATTTTGCTCGGCATCCTGGGGACCAAGGCTCTGAAAGAGGCGCGTGAAGTTGGTTATATAATTGCTCGGAGCGGCCGCGTGAATGCGATCATCAAAAGCGGCGATATAGGCCGTCTGGGTGCCTCCACCCGACATCCCTGTAATTCCTATTCTGTCGGGATCCACTTCCTCCCTCGTCAGCAGGTAATCTACGGCCCTGATGCCATCCCAGATCATATAACGGGCCTGTGAGCTGCCCGTAATAAAAGCCTGCGCCCCGGGATACGAATGCTCGCTCGTGGGTCCCCCCACCATTGATTCCCCCGTTTCCCCGTCGAGATATTCCAGCCGCTCCCCCTGTCCCACGGGATCGATGGCAAATACAACGAAGCCCTTGCTGACCAGATTTAAAATGACCTGTTGATAGGACTCGTTCCGGTAGCCGTCGGGCGTATGTCCACTGACATAAAGAACGGCCGGAGCTTTTTCATTACCGAGATCTCCGGGAATAAAGAGAGAAGAGGTCACATAAAAACCCGGCTGGGATTCAAATACAATGTGATCGACCTGGTATTCCGCCCTGGTAACCGTTCGCGTTATTTGCGGGTTAAGCGCTGTTTTCTCGGGGAAGGGCCCCACCATCTCTGACAGGGTCTGCCTCAGTTCCTGCTGCCGGTCCTCCCACCCGGATACCGATGTTATCTGCTCCACTTGTTGAGCTCGCTTCTCCAAATGACGGTACGCCTCGTCCGCCAAATGATCGTATAAGGAATTCCGCACATCGCTGAAAGCTTTCCAGCTGTTATTCGAAGATTCTCCCTTTATCACTTTCAGGGACTCCTGGGCCTGTGCCGGGGGTGGAGACAGCAGGAACAGGAATAGTAACAGGAACAGAATAGAGAATATGCTTAGTGTGAGAAGCGCCGGGGGTTTCCGGTGCATAAGAATAGTATTTTGCATGGCAAATCTGGTTTTTTATTACATTCAATTACATTTTGATACCGGGAGACGTTCATATATAACAACCCGTGTCCTATCAGCATATCCCATAGCCTGATAAGAGCACTCCTTTTCGGGTTCTCGGTCTCCCGGTTACTTTTCAAGGTGTCGGTCAAAAAAAATCCAGGTATCGTTCCCAGTCATACGCCGTGACCCCGTGTCCCCCGCTTCTCATATGGTACCCGATCGTC